>ONLK01000096.1 GCA_900318615.1 uncultured Eubacteriales bacterium | reverse complement strand
GGACGACCGCTGTATCACTTGCGTTTTCGGAGAACTCGTGAACGGAAAGGTCGTTCAGAAGGGCGTATATGCCAAGATGGCCAGAGGCGAGATGGTGCGCTTTATGGCAGGGATTCAGGCGGAGAAACCGGAGCAGATCAAGAATTTTGACTGGAGCGGTTATCAATTTGATGAGGGCAGGTCGTCGGAGATGGAATATGTTTTCGTACGGGCGGAGCGAAGCTCGTCCGGCGCAGATACGGAGGAATTAACATGAGATACAGTAAACGCATCACTCTGAAAGACGGCCGCCCCTGCACCATGCGCAACGGAACCGAACAGGATGGGAAGGCTGCTCTGGACAATTTTGTTTTGGCGCATAGACAGACGGACTACCTCCTTTCCTATCCGGATGAATCGGATAAAACGGCTGAACAGGAAGCACAGTTTTTGAAAGACAAAGCAGACAGCCCGGACGAAGCTGAAATCCTTGCGATAGTAAACGGTGCTGTTGCCGGAACTGCAGGAATCAACCCGGTTGGCAGCAGATACAAAATCCGGCACAGAGCCGAGTTCGGGATCAGCGTTGACAAGGCATACTGGGGGCTCGGCATCGGCCGCGCGCTGCTGGAGGCATGCATTGCGTGTGCGAAGGAAGCCGGATATGAACAGATGGAGCTCGAGGTAGTCGCGGAGAACCGCAGGGCAATCGAGCTGTATAAAAAGGCCGGCTTTGTGGAATTCGGGAGAAATCCCAAAGGGTTTAAATCGCGCCTGAGCGGTTATCAGGAAGTCGTTTATATGATGCTCGAATTGTAACAGAGCCGTGGAAGGCGACGCAGGAACTGTGCCATGGCAGCACCGTGCAGGTCAGTCAGCGCCGTGACTGCCAGTGCTCATGCCAGTCCCCTCTTGTAAGCAGACGGCGTGCTGCCGTAAGCCTTCAGATAACAGCGGTTGAAATAACTGATATCATTAAACCCGCACGAATACGCCGCGTCCGCAATCGGCGATCCGGGATTGGTCCGCAGCTCGCGCCGGATTTGTTCCAGACGGTATTTGAGTACATATTGTATCGGCGTCGTATGCAGAATATCGTGATAGAGCCGCAGAAGCGTACTGACGCTGATTCCCGCGCTCCCGGCGATGTCCTCAACCGTTACCTGTTCCCTGAAATGAGTCTCGATATAATCAAGTGTTTTCTTGATCCGCTGCTCGTCCCGCTGTATCTGGGAGGTGGCGGACTGACCGGTTCCCGGATCGATATTGCGGATCATCCGGGACAAGATCCGGCTCAGGGACTCCCGCACGGAGAGCGGATAATCGGCTCCTTCGGAGGCTCCCGCGAGCCATGCTTTTTCAGCCAGAGCAAGAACTTCCCTCTGCCATTCGACTTCCGGAGTAAATTTGATGACAGGCGGGTACTTCTGCGTTAACACCGGCAAAACATACCCTCCCCACACAATATCCCCCTTCGCCGCAATGACGCGCGGACTGAATACCATGGCGTGCTGATGTCCGGCCTGCGTCAGAAGACTGGCGGAATGCAGGACGCCGCTTCCGATGAAACAGCCTTCGCCGGCGCGCAGCACGGTTTCACGGCCGACGAGCGAAACGCGCACTGTTCCCGAGAGGATGACGGAAATCTCCCATTCGTCGTGCCAGTGCCATGGCACTTTCACAACGGCAAGATCATCATCAAAAAAGGAAATCGGAAAGTCCGGCGTTCCATAAGTAAGAAGTTCTCTGCCGGTTTCATCGGTTCTGTCGGTTGAATAAGACAGGCTCATAGCTCCTACACCTCATTGTTTGTTTAAGGCCCGCATCAGCTTTCATGCCGGCGTCTGTTTTGACGATCACTTCAACAAAACGCCAGGTTGAAGATATTGTCCTATTATTCCTTCGATTATATGTGATTTTGTTCTATCGGTAAACAGAATTTGAGTGATATACTCCAATCACATCAAAAGTTGGAGGAACTCAAATCTATGCTGCTTTCAGTTATTTTCCTGATCTTTATCAGTCTCGGACTCCCGGACTCCCTGCTCGGCTCCGGCTGGCCTACCATGCAGAAGGCTTTTGCCGTACCGTCTTCCTATGCAGGATATGTTTCGATGTCCATCTCCTTTATGACGATTTTGTCCGCGCTCGTAAGCCCCCGGATGATCCGGCGGTTCCGTACACAGTGGATTGTCATCGTGTCCATCCTGCTTACCGTGATCGGTCTGATCGGATTTTCGTTTTCAACATCGTATTGGATGCTGTTTTTGTTCGTTGTGCCTTACGGCCTCGGCGCCGGCGCGATTGACGCATCGGTCAACCATTATGTTGCGAGCCACTATTCTTCGGCGGTCATGAATTTTCTGCATTGCTTCTATGGCGTAGGTGCTGTGATCAGCCCGAATATCATGGCGCTGGCCCTGCGGTACGCGGACTGGGAGCAGGGCTACCGCTGGACGGCCTTCATTCAGATGGGAATTCTGATTGTGTGTGTTCTTTCGCTGCCGCTTTGGAAGAATCACGGCAGTGCAGCTGGAGAAGGCGCCGAAGCGGGTGCCGGCATCCGGGAATCCGTCAAAGTACCCGGCGTGATCCCGACCCTGATCGCGTTCTTCGCGTATTGCTCCGGGGAGGCTACGTGCTTTTTGTGGACGTCGAGCTACTTTGCCGGCGCCAAAACAGGCCTGACCAACGGTATGATCGCCTCCTTTGGTTCTCTGATTTTCGGCGGCTTAATGTTCGGAAGACTCCTTTCGGGCATTGTGTCGAACCGTCTGGGCGACAGGCTGCTGATCCGGATCGGAATTTCAGTTGAGCTGGTGGGAATTGTCATGGTGATGCTTCCGATTGAGAATTATATTCCTGCGGCAATTGGCTTCGTCATTATCGGAACGGGGATGGGACCGGTGTATCCCGCGATTCAGCATATGGCGCCGGTGAACTTCGGGGAGCGCTACAGCGCGTCGGTGATCGGCCTGCAGATGGCTTCCGCATATTTGGGGAGCACGCTTATGCCGATGGTATTCGGACATCTGCAGCAAAGCTTCGGCATCGTGATCATGCCGTATTATCTGCTGGTATTTGCGGTGATGAATTTTGTTTTGCTGGAGAGAACGTACCGCGTGTTGAAGAGGAAAGAGGGAGAACGGTAAAATATGAAGATTGAACACATAGCGATGTATGTGAATGATCTCGAGGCGGCAAAAGAAATTTTCATCAAGTATTTCGGGGCAACCGCCAATGCGGGATATCACAACATGAAAACGGATTTCAAGTCATATTTTCTTACCTTTGACCGGGGTGCCCGGCTTGAAATCATGAACAAACCGGCCATGGAAGACCCGGAGAAGACTTCCGCGCGGACAGGCTATGTCCATATCGCTTTCAGTGTCGGAAGCAGGGAAAAAGTGAGGGAACTGACTTCCCGGATGATGGAAGACGGGTATGAAGTCTTAAGCGGACCGCGTACTACGGGTGACGGCTATTATGAAAGCTGTATCGCGGCGATCGAGGGAAATCAGATAGAGATTACGGTATAAGGCAAGGAGAGCCGGACGGCGGACGCTGTCCGGCTGAAAACAGCTTAACTAGGATAATATGAAATTCAGATTCGGAAATATCGCAGCAGTCTTTTATGAAATCCGCGGCGAAAAACCGCCAAAACAGCTCGACCTTATAGATACATGGTTCCCGGGGTTAATCATCGCTGCCGATCCTTCGGACGGCGGGACGAAGAAACCGGCCGAATATGCCGACCGGGAATATATGATCCGCGCGGTCAGATATCATGGCAGTCTCTATGCCGGCGGCAGCCCCAGAGTTACGCAGATCGCCGGAAGGCTGATCGGCACCGCCGGCGCGAATCAGGAAAAGGAACGCAAAAGCGCGGAGCTGGTGCAAAAACATGTTGCGGAATGTTTTGTCAAAGATATGACGCTTACGCCGCGCCTTAAAGAAAATGTATTGCGGCAGATTGAAAGTCTTTCCGGCGATCAGGAGCTCAAACTGTTTGAGAGGCTCCTGGAACTGGTATGGGAGCTTGCGGACGAGAGGGAGGCCGCCGGAGATTATGAGAAAAAAACCGAGGCCTTTGCCATGGACGACGAAACCTTTGACGGAACGATCTACAATGCGGCCTATCAGCTGAATCTGGCGAAACGCAGCGGCTTGTGTAACGCGTATTTGTGGCTGCTGACAGGAAGTCTTCTTAGGAATGAAACCGGCCGTGTGCTGCGGCTGTATGACAGCTCCTTTATTGCGATCCGGCGGCAGCTCAGTGAAA
>ONLK01000116.1 GCA_900318615.1 uncultured Eubacteriales bacterium | reverse complement strand
TGGCTCTCGTCAAGGAAAAATATACAGAACAGACTTCGCCTGCCCTGCGGAAGCCTTTGATGCCTGATTGCGTATTTAATACGTGCTCAGCTATCGAATATGCTTGAAATATCAATAATACAAAGAACATATTCGGTAGCCCGCTGCAGGGTTTTCAGACGTTTCATCCGAAAACCTTGCGGCAGTGGGATTCGGAAACGGCCGAATCCCTGAGCACAAGCATCAAGTAGTGTCTGCCGGCGCACCCTTCCATTGGATGGTGCGCCGCGGCGCTGCTGACAAACTGCCGTCAGCGCCCATTAATTCCGACGGGGACTTAATGAGCTGACACTATTTACTTTTGTTCCGAACAAAGAAAAAGCCCCACGCCGTCATGAACGTGAGGCTGTGTAGTAATCTGCTATTTTCAATTCCATACCTTTATGTTTTGTCAATTTACCAGGTATGTGCCATCATGTACGTTTTCTCTGAGATACATAGAAAATTGACAAGAACAGCGAGTAGTATACAGCACCTGCATATAACAATCCCCTTGCCGAAAGGCTTATCCCCGGCTCTGATGCTCCTAACGTATAGAACAATTTAGAAAATGCCACTCCCCACAAAAAAGGAACTGTCCACTTCAAGAGATACACTACTACGTCTCGCCTAACCGATTTCTTTCGGAAATAATCCCATATTGTAAGTGCTGCAAAGCTGACAACCAGTAATAATAAGAAATTGGTAACATACGGAAGATTCTCATCAGTCCGATATGCTGCCTGTGCACCGGCCAAGGCCGGAAGCACTGATATAAATAAATATATTGAATAACGTTTCTTTTCCATGATGCTGCTCCTAATATTTCCCTTTCAATAAAAAACGAATTTCTAAAATTCATGGGAGCATTGCATGGCGTTTTAACCACATTGGGTCGGGTTAAAATGACCAATTTGAGTCGGACATAATTAACCAAGGGAAGTATACGGAACCATTTCCTCTGATAGAAGCAACCTGCTGAAAATCGCCGCCCGTCTCGAAATTCCCGACACGCCTCTCAACCAATAATTCAAAATTGGAATTTCCTCTGAATTAATTGTATCACTCACGGGAGTACGTTCAACTAAAACCTTCCACAATCAAACAGCCGCATCCCTATCCGCCCTCCCCAAGGCTATTACTTCTTTCGAGACACCTCGATGTCTCAGATGGATAAAACAAATACATACCCTCGTGCCTTACGCTTTCTACGCTCGCCATAACGCAGGGATCAAAAACAGGGTCTATTTTATTGACTGCACTCCAGTGTAATTTGTTACACCCCCACGGCTGCAGATCCCTCAAGTTCCACCCTGGATTCAATTTCAAAGCGGTCGATTACGTTCCCTTCCAAATCGTAAAGACTGATATACTCCTTTTTATCTTCACCATCTGATATGCTATTTTCTGCAGCTTCTTTTGGAGTACCATTCTTGGTCTCAAAGTCTTCTGATCTAACATATCCAATTTTACCATTTATTCCTACCGCTTGAATCAAATCTGGCTCTCCCCCGATGGCATCCTCATAAATTCCTAATCCATAAGTTTCTCCCTTCTCCTTCACTATTAATTTCAGCATCCACAGCCGAGGTAGCTGATTGCGATTTATATTTTTTTAGTTCTGTAGTACCATCGAGATAGAAGAATCCAATCACGGTTGTCCCATCTTCCTTATACACATTCAGTTTTATGGGCTCATCCGATTCCATATATGCAGCGGCCTCTTCCGGTGTACTCACATTTCCACCTCCGTATTTGTCAACGTCTTTCGTCTTGATGTATCCGGTCTTCCCATTCGTTGCAGTCACTTCAAGCAAATCCGGCTCCTCGTCTGAATTTTCCAATTGTTTTCCATAGGTCAAACCAGCCCCATTCGTTTTATATGTATGAGTTTCATCTTTAGTAATAGTACTCATGAAAGCCAAGAGTAAAATTGCCATCACTACTACGCATGCAATTATAAGTGCAACTCGCTTTGCGCTCACATCCTTAATCATTTTCATCCTCGTATATTATGACATCATGTTGCAGTGCTTCAATTCATCCAGCCTATTTCTGCACATCGGTCTCACCTCTCCCATAATTCTCTGGATTAAAATACCTTTCACTATATATAACCTTCCAAAGGTTCATTTCGTGACACAAATTTTAAAATTATTTTTGCGTCCTACTATATAAACGCTTGAAAATCCCGAAACGGGACAAAAAATGTATAGTTTTTATGTATTTTTTTAAGTACACAAATTTATGTCGTTTCCCGAACCGTCACAAAGCACGTCAAGGCGGCGACCTGGAAACAAAAGGACCGCTGCATCAGACAATTAATTCCGATGCGGCGGTCCCGTTCAAAATTCAGATTCTGTTTTGTCTCAGCCCGTTTGCGGGCATTGCGGCATCGCACGGTTCCGTGCTGCTGTGATGCGCAGATCGGTTATCTCGCTGCGAAGTATTTTTTTGCGGGGGTCTTGTACAAAGCCTGCGTAATCACAACGGCAACGATGATACCCACCACAAACTGTCCGATGTTCCATGGGATGGCGACAGCCGCAGTAATCCAGTTTCCATAGATGACGCGCTCTGCCAGGAAGTATCCGGCACACATTTCCGCACCGCCAAACGCCATGCCAACGATGTCGACAGCCGTCACTCCTTTATCGGAGACCTTGCGGCCCCGGCGTTCCAGCAGATCAATGACCAGTCCCATGATGAACGCCATCAGGAATTTGATCACAAAGGTCCATGGCGCCCAGAAGGCGTACCCGCCCAGGATATCTCCCAGCGCGGATCCCAGTCCGCCGGCCAGCGCTCCGGAATTTCTCCCGAGAAGCAATACCGACAGGAAGATCATGGCGTCGCCCAGGTGGACGTAGCCCTGCGTTCCCGGCACCGGGATTTTAAACAGGCTGGTTGCCACCAGAATGAGGCACATCATCAGCCCGGTCATTACGATTCTGTAGATTGTCTTGTCCGTGTCCAGTCTTTTCATGTCTTATCACCTGATTCTTTCTGTAAAATTCTGACCCCACCCTCATCTTCAATTCCCGCGGAGACATCGCTCGGCTGCTCAATTGCTTCATTGCCCGGCCGCCTGATTGCTTCGCTGCTTTATCGCAGCTCTCCCGCTTCATCACTTATGGGGTATTGACCTTTTCTGAGGTCACATTTATAATATCACTAAAGTGTATTCTGTTAAACATTCAGTTTTAATTATTTTCAGATGTACAGTTTACAGAAAGGAACAAAATGAAGCCGTTTACAATCGAATTGGATAACAGTTCTTCTCGGCCGCTTTATGTACAGTTATACGACTACCTGAAGCGGGAGATCACTAAAGGAAATATGGCGGCCGGAGAGAAGCTCCCTTCGCTGCGCCGTCTGGCCCGGGAACAGGGCATCAGCATCACTACAGCGGCGGGAGCCTACAACCAGCTCCTGGTGGAGGGATACATCACCAGCCGTCCGCAGTCGGGATACTATGTCGCCGAGGTCGGTTCGGGAGCCGGCGGCGAAGGAGAGTCGCCGGAAAACTTCGACTTCGATACATATCCCTTTGAGGAACCTGAATACAAATACGATCTCAGTTCCTTTGATTTTGTCAAATGGAAAAAATGTATGGCGAAAGTGCTCACCGAGCACCCGGACCTGCTTTTGTCCGAAAGTGATCCTCAGGGGGAACGCGTTCTGCGACATGAAATCTCCCGATACGTCTACACCTCCCGGGGCGTCCGGTGCACTCCGGAGCAGATCGTCATCAGTGCGGGGACTCAGCAGCTGACCAACCATCTGGCCAGGATCATGCGGCGGATGCACATCGACCACGTGGCGACAGAAGACCCGGGATACCTGCCGGTGCAGAGTATTTTTCGGGATCTGGGTTTCGGGATGACAAAAGTTCCTGTGAAGGAGGACGGCATTGTGATTGAAAAGCTTCCGGTAAATATCCCGTCGGCCGTATACGTGAGCCCTTCTAACCAGTTCCCGACAGGCTCTGTGATGCCCGTGGGGCGGCGCTACAGGCTGCTGGAATGGGCGAGAGAAAATAACAGCATCATCCTGGAGGACGATTACGACAGTGAGCTCCGGTACTTCGGAAAGCCGGTGCCGTCCCTGCAGGGACTGGACAGCGGCGATCATGTTGTGTACTTCGGGTCTTTCTCCTCGACCCTGTTCCCGGCGATTAAAATCAGCTACATGATACTGCCCCCGGGGATGGCGAGGATTTTCGGACAAATAAAAAAGGACTATGATCAGACCTGTTCCAAGGAGGAGCAGCTGACCCTGGCTATGTTCATGGAAAAAGGGTACTACTATACGAACATCCGCAAGCTGCGTAATCTCTATGCACAGAAACTGCACGCCGTACTCAGCGCTTTTGAGAAATATGCCGACGGATTCGTCCGACCGCTGAACACACGGTCCGGAATCAATATCACACTGCAGGTTCATACGGCGCTGCCGCCGGAGGAGCTGAGCCGTCGGGCGGCACAGCTGGCGATCCACGTTTCCCCGGTGGCACGGCTGACACACCGGGAAACCGCGGCGCTGATCTTTTACTACAATCAGATCCCGCTGGAGGAAATCGATTCTCTGATACGGG
>ONLK01000095.1 GCA_900318615.1 uncultured Eubacteriales bacterium | reverse complement strand
CCGGCATCATTTAATAGTTTCTGTTTTCGGTCCAGTTCCTCCTGGCTGTTCGTATTTAAAAGCGTAAACTTCTTCTTAAATAACCACATCGCTGTTCCTCCTTATGGCCGCATTAAAATATCAGGCAGCACTTTTCGTATACCTGTGAAAATCGCATTCGCATCAGATTATATCATACCCGCCGGCAGCCGTACTTCATATACAAAGCTTTTCTTTGCTTTTCATAGTAATTTGCCGGCTTTTCATTTATAATGACAGTAAAAAACTGGCGCCGAAGGGCGCCGAAATCATGATCCGCCCCTGCCGGCTGCCGCCGGCAGCGGATCTGCTTGCCCAAAAGGAGGAGACAGAATGCCTCAAAGAACTGATATCCATAAAATTCTGATCATCGGATCCGGTCCGATTGTCATTGGCCAGGCATGTGAGTTCGATTATTCCGGCACACAGGCCTGCAAAGCGCTGCGAAGCCTGGGCTACGAAATTGTGCTTGTCAATTCCAATCCGGCTACCATCATGACGGACCCGGAGATCGCTGACATTACATACATCGAGCCGTTGAATGCCGACCGGATTGAGGCGATCATCGCCAAGGAACGTCCGGATGCACTGCTGCCGAATCTCGGCGGCCAGTCCGGTCTCAATCTTTGCGCCGAACTCAGCCGCAGCGGTGTGCTGAATAAATATCATGTGCAGGTCATCGGTGTTCAGACAGACGCTATTGAGCGCGGTGAAGACCGTATTGAATTCAAGAAAACGATGACGAGGATCGGGATTGACGTAGCCCGAAGCCGTGAAGCCTACAGCGTTGACGAGGCTCTGGAGATAGCAGATGCGCTTGGATATCCGGTTGTAGTCCGCCCTGCCTACACCATGGGCGGATCCGGCGGCGGCATTGTTTACAACAAGGAAGAATTGAAGACGGTAGCGGCCCGCGGCCTTCAGGCTTCCCTCATCCATCAGATCCTGATTGAGGAATCGATCCTCGGCTGGGAGGAACTCGAGCTGGAAGTCATCCGCGATAAAGATAACCGCATGATTACTGTCTGCTTTATTGAAAATGTAGATCCGGTCGGAGTTCACACCGGAGACAGTTTCTGTACGGCTCCGATGCTGACAATTTCCAGGGATCTGCAGGATCGGATGCAGGAACAGGCTTACCGGATTGTCAGCCACATTGGCGTCATCGGGGGCACCAACGTACAGTTTGCCCACGATCCGGTCACCGACCGGCTGATTGTCATCGAAATCAATCCCCGCACCTCCCGTTCTTCTGCGCTTGCCTCCAAGGCAACCGGTTTCCCCATCGCGCTTGTATCCGCCAAACTGGCGGCAGGACTTTCGCTGCGCGACCTTCCGTGCGGGAAGTACGGAACGCTCGATCAATACGTCCCCGGCGGAGATTACGTAGTTGTCAAATTTGCCCGCTGGGCCTTTGAAAAGTTTAAGGGGGTGGATGATAAGCTGGGCACGCAGATGCGCGCGGTCGGCGAAGTTATGAGCATCGGCAGAACCTTCAAGGAAGCCTTTCAGAAAGCTATACGCTCTCTGGAAAAAGGGCGCTTCGGACTTGGCCATGCAAAGAACTTTGCTGAGCTTTCCAGAGAAGATCTTATCGCCCGCCTGATCAGCCCCTCCTCCGAGCGTTATTTCCTCATATATGAAGCACTCCGAAAGGGCGTATCCGTCGATGAAATTTATGATCTGACGAAAATCAGGAAATACTTCCTGTCTCAGATGAAAGAGCTTGTGGACGAGGAGGAGGATATTCTGAAATACAGGGGAACGCTTCCGCCTGCCGATGTACTCATTCAGGCCAAGAAAGACGGTTTCTGTGATCGCTATCTGAGCGAGCTTCTGGCTGTTTCGGAGGACGAAGTGCGCAGTGCGCGGGAAACTGCCGGAGCTTTCGAAACCTGGAATACCATCCATGTATCCGGTACACAGGACAGTGTTTACTACTACAGCACTTATGAAAAGGCTGGCGAAGCAAACGCTGAGACCTGTTCCAACAGCCCGTCCGGCCGTGACAGCCGCAGGAAAATTATGATTCTCGGCGGCGGTCCCAACCGGATCGGGCAGGGAATCGAATTTGACTACTGCTGCGTTCATGCGGCTCTTTCCCTTCGAAGGCTTGGCTTTGAAACGATTATTGTAAACTGCAATCCGGAGACTGTGTCCACCGACTATGATGTTTCCGACAAACTTTACTTTGAGCCATTGACCCTGGAGGATGTCCTTTCCATCTACCGTCATGAAAAGCCGGCCGGGATCATCGCTCAATTCGGCGGGCAGACTCCGCTGAATCTGGCTGCGGACCTGGAACGAAACGGAATTAAGATCCTCGGCACCTCTCCGAAAGTGATCGCCGAGGCGGAAGATCGGGATCAGTTCAATGCAATGATGAAAAAGCTTGGGATTCCGATGCCGGAATCCGGAATGGCATCCACGGTGGAGGAAGCCCTGAAAACAGCCGGTGAAATCGGCTATCCGGTCATGGTACGCCCCTCCTTCGTACTGGGCGGACGCGGCATGGAAATTGTGTACGATGAGAACGATATGAAAAATTACATGGCGGCCGCTATCGGTGTCACCCCGGATCGTCCGATTCTGATTGACCGTTTCCTTCAGCACGCCATGGAATGTGAAGCGGATGCTATCTGCGACGGAACGAACGCATACGTGCCCGCTGTCATGGAACATATTGAGCTGGCCGGAATCCACTCGGGCGACAGTGCCTGCATCATTCCATCCCGCCATATTCCGCCGCAGCAGCTGAAGACCATCAAGGATTATACGCGGAAAATTGCCATGGAAATGCATGTCGTCGGCCTTATGAACATCCAGTACGCCATCGAGAAGGGCAGGGTTTTTGTCATTGAGGCGAACCCCCGCGCATCACGCACGGTGCCGCTGGTATCGAAAGTATGCGGAATCAGCATGGTGCCGATCGCCACGGATATCCTTACTTCTTCCCTTACTTCTTCCCTGACCTCCCGCCCATCTCCCATTCCTTCTCTGAAAGAACGCGAGATTCCGTACTACGGGGTAAAGGAGGCGGTGCTTCCGTTTAATATGTTCCCGGAGGTTGATCCGGTGCTCGGTCCGGAGATGAAGTCAACCGGCGAGGTGCTTGGACTTGCACGCACGGTCGGCGAAGCCTTTTATAAAGCGGAAGAAGCCGCCGGCGCCCCGCTTCCCCTTGAGGGAAGCGTGCTGATTTCCCTGAACCGGAAGGATCGTCCGGAGGCTGCCGAGCTGGCCCGGGCGTTCTGCGAAGAAGGATTTAAGATCTATGCAACCGGAAAGACCTGCCAGATGATCTCTGCGGCAAACATACCGGTGGAGCGTGTCAATAAGCTATACGAAGGCCGTCCGAATATCATTGATCTGATGACCAACGGTCAGCTGAGTCTGATTATCAACAGCCCGTCCGGAAAGGAAAGCATCCACGACGACAGTTACCTGCGCAAAAGCGCCATCCGGTTCCGGATCCCCTACATTACCACCATTGCAGCCGGAAAAGCCGCTGCGGAGGGCATCCGCTACATGCGCGCCAACGGCAGCGGAAACATTCACTCGCTGCAGCGCTGGCATGAGCGTATTGTCGATAAATAATTGAAAAATGTTCCGGGCACTGCCCGAAATCCCACCACGTGTAAAAAAGAAGCCGCTTCTTTGATTTCTGAACAAAGACGCGGCTTTCTTTTTATATTTCTTATGCTTCCGATTTATATTCCCTATGCTCCCGATCTGCGGTCAGACAGGAGGATGAATGACTACTGCGGTATGCTGCTGACACGGCTTCGAGTGTGCATGTACGCACCATACATCATCAAAAGCCACCCGAATGGCTCAAACGCCGCCGTAAAGTCTGCGGTAAACTGCGTTGGGATCAGCCGGATACAATAGCCGATCACCATCATGGAAAGCGGTGTGAAAATCACTCCGTATACGGGTACACTGATCCTTTTCTGCAGAACCATATAATACCAGACGACGGACGGAAACAGATCCATCACCAGGATGGCCAGCATCACCGGCAGGCGGATCCGGTCCGCCGCTCCGTTTGTGATCTGGGCTGCCAGTACTTCATCATTGCTGCTCTTGTAAACCAGTCTGTAAACCATTGGAAACAGACAGTTCAGCAGCGCTCTTCCCAGATACAGTACTACCAGAGCCATAATGCCGACGCGGAACATCTTGCCCATGTAGTGACTTGTTTTATTCCCCGTCACTTCCGCCTCCCGGCTGATGTTCACAAGCTCCATTGCCCCGACGTAAATCCCGGAGATGGCAATCACGCAAAGCCACGCTGCTGCCTCAAACCTCCACATTGCCATGTTCCTGAATGCCGCATTGGCGGCCGTGCCGATTTTCTCACTGCCGGCGCCGGTGGCTGCGATCAGCCAATAGACAATCATATAGATTCCCGATCCGGCGATACCA
>ONLK01000091.1 GCA_900318615.1 uncultured Eubacteriales bacterium | reverse complement strand
GGCGGGTCTACAGCGGAAAGTACGCTCTTTCCCACCTTGTTTACTGCGCTCACTGCGGAGACATTTACCGCAGGACCTGGTGGCGGATTCGTGGCGAGAAGATTCCGGTCTGGCGCTGCATCAGCCGGATCGAGAAAAGAAAAGCAAATGTGGACTGCCCATCACGGACCATTTATGAGAAGGACATGCACGCGGCTGTCGTGACTGCCTTCAACCAGCTGATCGCTCAAAAGGATGAGTTCCTGCCGGGGATGAAGCTGGCAATGGAGCGGGCCATGTTGACCAGCAACAGCCCCAGGGTGGCGGAGATTGATGAGCGGCTGGAGGCCCTGCAGAAAGAGCTCCTGAAGAAGGCCAACGCCAAGCAGGGCTTCGAGGAACTGGCCGACGAGATCGATGCGCTCCGGGAAGAGAAGCAGGACCTGCTGGTTGAAGAGGCCAACCGCGCAGGCATGAAGCAGCGGTTGGATGAGCTCGAAGCCTTTCTGGCGGAGCAGACCACCGAGGTGACGGAGTACGACGAAGGGCTGGTCCGGCAGCTGATCGAGAAAATCACAGTCTATGATGACCACCTTGCCTTCGAGTTTAAATCCGGCCTTGAGACAGAAGTACAGATGTAAGCATTCAGCCATCATGCAGGCGCTCCTCCGGGGCGCTTGTTTTTTTTGTCTGCGCGGTAGAAAAGTTCACAGGAGCGTGCTATACTTATAAAGTTATAGGTTGATATTTGAAAGAGGTGAACGGATGCTCCAAAATAACATAGAACTGGATCTGAAAACAAAGCTGATCGAGAGCGGCACAACCCAGACGGAGGTCGCGGAGAAGGTCGGAGTATCCCTTGCCTATGTGAACCGCATCACCAAGGGCCGGGAACAGATCGTGAATAAGACGTTCGTGAAGATGATGGACGAGCTCGGCTATGATGTGGAGCTAACATATAAGAAAAAAGCAGCCGATTGAGGTTGCGGCAATCGGGATTTGGCGATGTAGATTAACTTTTGATTTTCTTCAGCATCAGAAACAGGAGAAAAAGTGATACGGATCAAGGACTTGACATCAGGTAATCCCGTGAGGCTGATACTGGTTTTTGCGCTACCGGTTCTTACGGGGAATATGCTGCAGCAGTTTTATAATTTGGTTGACTCTCTGATTATCGGGCAGCTGCTGGGAGTTACAGCACTGACAGCGGTTTCGGCCTCCGGGTGGCTGGACTGGGCCGTGCTGTCAATCCCCATGGGGCTGGCGCAGGGATATTCCATCCATGCCTCCCAGTGCTACGGTGGAAAACAGTATGCGGAACTGAAAAGAACCGTTGCACAAAGCTATCTGATCTCTGCAGCAGTGACAGTCGCGCTGGAGGCAATCAGCCAGACGCTGCTGCGTCCTGTGCTGACATGGATGAATTCGCCGGAGGAAACCCTTCATCTGACAGAGAACTATCTGCGAATTATCTATGCAGGCCTGCCGGTGGTGATGTGCCTGAATGTGTTCAGCGGCTTTCTGTACGCGCTGGGAAACAGCAGAACGCCTCTGCTGGCTCTGGCCTGCGCCACGGCGGTAAACATCGCTCTGGACTGGTGGTTTGTCGGTTCCCTGGGCCTTGGCACTAACGGCGGCGCGTATGCGACCGTGATAGCACAAGCGGTTTCCGCCGGAATCTGTCTGGCTGCGGTATTGAAGATTCCGGAACTTCGCCCTCAGCGGGTCGATTACCGTCCTGACCGGATAGTGATTCGAAAACTTGTTCGGCTCGGATTCCCGATTGCCTTTCAGAACCTCATCATTTCACTTGGAGGGCTCATACTGCAAGGCGTGGTCAACGCCTTCGGATTCGTCTTTATGGCCGGGTACAACGCGGCCTCCAGGCTGCAGGGACTGGTGGAAATCGCAGGATCTTCCCTGGGGAGCGCGGCGGGTACCTTTACCGGGCAGAATTATGGCGCCGGAAGAATGGATCGTGTAAGGCTGGGGCTGCGGCGTTCAGCACAGATCGGTTTTCTGCTCGCACTTACCGTCGGAGGGCTGATGACAGTATTCGGAAAGTCCATTCTTTCCCTGTTTATCCGGGATGAGGCGGAACTGGCAGATCAGGTGCTGGCGATTGGATATGATTTTCTTCGGGTGATGGCAGCCGGGTTGCCCATGCTGTATCTGCTTTTTGTTTACAGAACTACACTGCAAGGCTTGGGCGATACAGTGATGCCGATGATTTCCGGCTTTTTGGAATTGGCGCTGCGTGTTGGAGCAGCGCTGCTTCTTCCTGCGATTCTGGGATATTGGGGAGTTTATCTGGCAGAGATTGCAGCATGGATTGGTGCGGGAGCTTTTCTGATCATGGTCTGTTATCATCGACTGCACAGGCTGACAAATACCGTGGAAGAAACAAAATGACGCGATATTGTTCCCTAAGATTTACGCACCTTTCCGGTTTGATGGCTCCCTTTTGGAAAGATATTTCGGAATATGAAGGAGAAAGAACAGATGAATCTGAACAGGATGATTCCCAAAGCAGGCGCAGCGATCGTAACGGTGACAGTGTTTCTGTTTGCTGCATTTGAGATCATCAATTTTTCGATGGGCAGTTTCTTTGTCTGCCTGATTCTGCCGATCGGGTTTATCATGATGACGGCAGGGCTTCACAACGAATGCGAAAGCGACCGCAAAGTCGCTGCGAATATCGGTATGGTTTTTGCAGCCGTGTACTGCGTGCTGATCATGTTCGTCTACTTTACCCAGCTGACCACCGTAAAAAACGAACAGCTGAACGAACAGGCGGCAAAACTGCTCGATTTCAGCCGTTTCGGACTGATTGCAAACTATGACCTGCTGGGTTACGGCATCATGGCGCTTTCGACATTCTTTACCGGGCTTTCGATGAAAGCAGGGAACAAAACGGACAAGTGGCTCAAGGCACTGATGATGATCCACGGCGTGTTTTTCTTCAGCTGCACTTTTATGCCGATGACAGGAATGTTCTTAAAGATGTCGTCTGGTGGCGATGGTCTCGGCGGAAGACTTGCTCTTGTTACATGGTGTGTGTATTTCCTTCCCATCGGAGTTCTGGCATATAGGCATTTCGGCGCTCAACACAGGTAATCCTGACTTGCACTGACATTGTAACTTTTGAGATAAATGACGATGATAATCATCCAGGAGGTACTATGAAACCTTATCTTTTGCTTTCAGATGATCAGACCTTTGCTTTCTCCGCGGAGAACCCTACCGGAACACGGGGCGGAGGCTCACGGGGAGGCGACTGCACAAAGCTTTCCCCGACCATCAGGATCAGGCCCGGTGAAACGGTTACGCTGGCCGATGTTACAGGATCCGGCATGATTCAGAATATGTGGTTTACCGGTTATGTGGGCCACAGTTTCATCCTCCGGATTTACTGGGATGACCAGCCTCATCCGTCGGTAGAGGCGCCGCTGTCTGCTTTTTTCGGCTGCGCGTATGATGAGAATTATTCAGACAGGGATGGCCGTTACCCTGTTCTGAACTCTGCTGTTATGCTGGTGGCGCCCGGACGGGGATACAACTGTTTCTTTGAAATGCCCTTCCGAAAAAGCTGCCGGATTACAATGGAAAACCGGGGTTCCAAAGCAGAAGATCTGTACTATATCATAGCCGGTTGCTTAAAGAAAATGCCTGACAATATCGCGTACTTCCACGCCTCATACCGGCAGGAGCATCCTGTTCAGAAAGGCCGGAGCTATACGATTATTGACGGAATACAGGGGAAGGGCCAGTTCCTCGGGGTTACCCTCGCGACCGGCATGAACGGAAACAACACCTGCTGGGTTGAGGGTGAAGCGAGAATGTATATTGATGACGATATCTATCCGTCTGTCCACTACACTGGGACAGAGGACTACTTTACCGGCTCCTACGGCTTCGGGAATGATATATACATAAAGCAGTACCAGACCTTCAGCGGTCATTACAGCGGCTTATATGCCATACTCGGGAACAACCGTGATCAGTATAACAGCCAGCAAAGATTCCTGTTATACCGCTTTCATGTTCCGGATCCGATCCATTTCAGCCAGGCATTCCGCATGACGATTGATAATATGGGATGGACAGGCCCAAGATACGACGATTACACCAGTGTGGCATACTGGTATCAGTCGCTTCCCTCAGCAGTTCTGAAACCGTTGCCGGACGATTCGGAACTTTGCATGCGATAAATGCCGGATTTTTGTGATATTCGATAATCATATAACTCGGAAGTTAATCAAACAACTTCCAGCTTTTTGACATGTTCCCGATAACGGGTAGGTGTCCAAAATCGGTTGACATGTTCCTGACGAACAGGCAAATCGTTGATATGTTCCTGGACGCATTTTTGCGAACAGGCAGCCATCAGTGGACATGTTCCCGCGAACCGGCGCAGGTATGATTTAGTAGTTTCATTTCCTCGTGCCATGTGGAGTGCGTAGTATTGATGTTAAGGAAAAATACATAAAGCCGACAAGAGTGTTTGAACTGGAAGATGGTGTTGGCATTTATAGAAACAGGAGAAGATGAAGATGTGTACAGCAGCAACTTATTATGCAAAGGATCATTATTTCGGACGCAATCTGGATCTGGAATTTTCTTATCACGAAGAGATCACTATTGTGCCAAGAAACTATCCCTTTATCTTTCGCAAATGCGAGGGCATCAATCATCATTATGCAATGATCGGAACAGCGTTTGTTGTGGAGGGGTATCCGCTCTTCTATGATGCCGTAAATGAGAAAGGCCTTGGAATTGCTGGATTAAATTTTCCCGGGAACGCTGCTTATAAGGCAGAAGTTCCGGATGCGGACAATGTAGCACCATTTGAATTCATACCATGGAT
>ONLK01000030.1 GCA_900318615.1 uncultured Eubacteriales bacterium | reverse complement strand
TGTAATCAGCCCTCCTCGTGCATTACCCGAAATTCGCTTGCGAACCTGTTCTTGCTATAGATATGTCGCGGCATTCGCCTTGGCGCTGCCCGGTTTTTCACCGCGCCTTGCCTTCGGTTGTTGCTCCGGCGTGGCCGGACTGAAACTCGTTGCCCGAAACTTCACCGCGGCCTTCCTTCGGTGCATGGATTTGACGCGGCAGACGCCCGGGCATTGCCCGAGTTTTCACCGCGCCTTGCTTTCGGTTGTCGCTCCGGCGCGACCGGACAGAAAATTATTGCCCGAAACTTCACCGCGCCTTGCTTTCGGTTGTCGCTCCGGCACGGCCGGACAAAAAACAGTTGCCCGAGTTCTCGCCGCGCCTTACCTTCGGTTGTCGCTCCGGCGCGGTCGGACAGAAAATTGTTGTCCGCTTTTTCACCGCGCCTTGCTTTCGGTTGTCAGCCATGCACGGCCGGACAGAAAATCATTGTCCGAAATTTCTCTGCGGCCGGCACAGACTAAATATTATTCAGCCATGTGGCCGCAAATTTATTTTTTTATTATTTCTTTTCCGGTTTGCTTTTAATAATCAATAGAATAATAGAAAACACGACAAAACAATAAAAATCAATTGACAATAATGCCCAGAAAGTATAAAGTGGATCTAGAAGGACTTGGACATTTTTACCAATGACTACAAGGAGGGATTTGTGTATGAAAAGAAAACTAGTGGCAAGTCTTCTGGCAGCGGCCATGACGGTGGGAATGCTTTCCGGCAGCACCATGCTCACATTTGCTGATGAAGCAGCTACGGAAGGCGATGTACAGACTGTCAGTGCGGATGGCGCGGTTGTTACTGCGACCGAGCAGACAAAAGCAACGGACAATGATCTGGTCATTGCGCTGGAAGGCAGTGTCAGCGGTCTTGATCCGCAGAACATTTCCGATACCAACGCTATTTCAGCCTGCATGGGCATGTACGAAACACTGCTCGGCTGGGATGACGACGGCAACATGGTTGGAGTTCTTGCGGAAAGCTGGGATGTATCCGATGACAACCTGACCTACACGTTCCATCTGCGCCAGGGCGTTAAGTTCCACGATGGAACCGACTTCAATGCCGATGCGGTAATCGCCAACATCGACCGTGTCAGTGACCCGGACAATAAGCTGAACAGGAGACGCCTTTTCATCATCACCGATGAAAACGGAAACGAAACCAAACGTATCACCAACATAGAAGCGAAGGATGACTATACACTGGTTATCACACTGAACCAGCCGTACAATGTATTCCTGAACAAACTGACTCAGTTCATGATCATCAGCCCGACTGCGCTTAAGGAATACGGAAATGACATCATGAATCATCCGTGCGGCACCGGCCCGTTCATCTTCAAGGAATTTGAAGAAGGCGACCATACGACCATGGTACGTAACGATGATTACTGGGGAGAGAAGCCATCCGTTGACTCCGTAACCATTCAGGAAGTACCGGAAGCCGGCTCCAGAACAGCTATGCTGCAGACCGGCGAAGCTGACTTCGTATATCCGTTCACCTCGGATCAGATCAATGCCATCTCCGGATCAACGGATATCAATGTAACAGCATCTCCGTCCAACATTATGCGCTATGTAACGCTCAACATGAACCTCAAGGAACTGTCCGACAAGCGTGTCCGTCAGGCTATGAACTATGCCATCGATAAAGACGCCTACATCAAACTGATGTACAACGGTATGGGGCTTCCGGCAACATCCTGCGTTCCGTCCATCATCTCCTACTATGAAGAGCAGACTCCGTACACCTATGATCTTGACAAGGCGAAAGAGCTGATGGAGGAAGCCGGATACGGCGATGGATTTGACCTTACCATCTGGGGCGACAATACGACTCAGGAAATCAAGGGCATGACCTTCGTAGCACAGCAGCTTTCTCAGATCGGAATCAATGTAGAAGTTGTTCCGATGGAGCCGGCAACCGTTAGTGACAGCATCTATGTGGATGAAGCAGATGCCAAGATCAACATGTGGTACGTGAACTGGTCCGCATCTGACCGCAGCTTCGATTCTTCCGTACGTGCGCTGCTGACCAGCGACATGGTTCCGCCCACAAGTGCGAACACCGCTTATTACAGAAACAGCGATTTCGACAAGACCCTGAACGATGCTCTGGCTTCCAACGATGAAGAGACGCTGAAGGCTGATTATGCGAAATGCCAGGAAATGGCGTGGGAAGACTGCCCGTGGCTGTTCCTCGGCAACGATGAAGTTATCTATGCATCCAAGTCTTATCTGAGCAACTGCAAGGTTAACCCGGATGGTTCTCTGAACTTCGAACATGCTGTTATTGCACAGTAAACCGGATTGTAATCCTGTGTGCTGATATAGAACCTATCATATTTACATATTCGTATGTAAATCGGACATGTTTACATATTTGTATGTAAATCAGACAAGGGCTGCTGCTTCTACGAGGCAGCAGCCCGGTTTTTTTCCAGGAGAAATAAAGTGGGAAAGTATGTTGTAAAAAGAATTCTCAGTGCAATACCGCTGATGCTGGTCATTTCCTTCCTTATCTTTATGTTCATTCATCTTATTCCGGGCGATCCGGCCAGACTGATTGCGGGAATGGATGCCACGAAACAGGAAGTAGAAACCATACGAAGACAGCTGGGACTCGATAAGCCGCTGATGGCACAGTATTTTATTTATATGAAGGGAATTTTTCACGGAGATCTCGGCTATTCCATCAAGAACAACGCGCCGGTAGCTTCTGTTATTCTGCCGCGCTTCAAGCCGACCATCATTCTGACGATCTGCTCCATGATCTGGGCGACGATCCTTGGCGTTTTTCTGGGTATCATCGCTGCCGTCCGCCGCGGCAAACCGCTGGATTACCTGGCTATGATCATTGCCATTTCCGGAATTTCTGTTCCGGGCTTCTGGCTGGGCCTGATGCTGATCCAGTTTTTCAGCGTTAATCTCGGATGGTTTCCGACAGCCGGCCTGACGATGGCGAAGAGCTATGTACTTCCGTCCATCACAATGGGCTGCGGAATCATGGCTATTCTGGCCCGCTTTACCAGATCCTCCATGCTGGAGAATCTCCGGAAGGATTACGTGCGTACAGCGCGTGCCAAGGGCATGAGTGAGCCGAAGGTGATTCTTAAATATGCGTTCCGCAACTCCCTGATTGAGGTAGTTACGGTTGCGGGACTTCAGATCGGCGGACTTCTGACAGGTTCCGTCATGACGGAAACAGTATTTTCGATCCCCGGACTGGGACGGCTGCTGGTTGACTCCATCAATTTCCGGGATTACAAGGTTGTGCAGGCTCTGCTGATGTTTTTCTCACTGGAATACATTATCATCAACCTGATCGTGGATATCGTATATGGTTTCCTGAATCCGAAAGTCAGATATCAATAAAGGAGGAGATCGTATATGAGTACAGTGACACAGACGGCCGATGAGGTGATCCTTTCCAAACCGGAAGGCAGATTCAAGCAGTTCTGGAAAAAATTCTTAAAACGAAAAGCCGCGGTTGTCTCCCTGATTTTCATTCTTCTCATGATCGGTGTGGCTGTTTTTGCACCGATATTTCTGAAATATCAGGTACAGGCGGCAGATTATAATAACATGCTGGCCGGCCCCTCCATGAAACACTTCTGGGGTACCGATGAATTCGGGCGGGATGTTTTTACGAGACTGATGGTCGGAACCAGACTCTCTTTATTCTCAGCATTGATTTCCGTTGTGATTGGCACCGTCATCGGCGTTATTCTGGGCGTTCTTGCCGGATATTACGGTGGAATTTTTGACTCCATCGTTATGCGCTGCTGCGATATTCTGTTTGCCTTCCCGGATATCCTTCTGGCCATCGCCATCGTGGCGATCCTCGGCCCCGGCATTATCAACGTTATCATCGCGGTAGCTGTTTTTACGGTACCGAGTTTTGCGCGTATCATGAGAAGCGCTACGCTGGAGGCGAAGGAGGAGCCGTACGTTGAGGTAGCCCGCTCCATCGGATGCAGCCCGCGGCGTGTCCTCTGGAAACATGTATTTCCGGAGACGGTGCAGTCGCTGATCGTTAATTTTACCATGCGTATCGGTACGGCTATTCTGGCCTCCTCCTCCCTGAGCTTCCTTGGCTTCGGTGCAAATGTAACGGAGCCGGACTGGGGCGCCATGCTTTCTCAGGGCCGCAACTACCTGAACAGCGCACCGCACATGGTCATCTGCCCGGGCCTTCTGATTTTTCTGACGGTGCTGGCATTCAACCTTCTGGGAGACGGACTGCGGGATACGCTGGATCCGAAGATTAAGTAAGGAGACGCAGATATGGGAGAAAAAGTGCTGGAAGTTGAACATCTGCGTACAGAGTTCAAACAGGAAAAGAAAAAATATGTAACGGCTATCAACGACGTCAGCTTCACCCTGAACGAGGGCGAGATTGTTGGGCTGGTCGGCGAATCCGGCTGCGGCAAATCGGTGACGTCCCTTTCCATCATGCGCCTTTTGGGCGATACGTCGGGCAGGGTCACACAGGGGAAAATATTATTCAAGGGGCAGGATGTACTTTCACTCAGCAATAAGCAGATGAGAAATCTCCGCGGCGGAAGGATGAGTATGATTTTCCAGGATCCGATGAGCAGCCTGAACCCGGTGACAAGAATCGAAACCCAGATGATGGAAACGCTGCTGCTTCACCGGACAAAGGATAAGGCGCAGGCCCGCCGTATGGCAGCGGAGATGCTGAAGAAAGTCGGAATCCCGGATGTGGAGACAACACTTCGAAGCTATCCGCATCAGCTGTCCGGAGGAATGTGCCAGCGTGTCATGATTGCCATGTCCATGAGCTGTGATCCGCAGCTGCTGATTGCCGATGAGCCGACAACGGCGCTGGATGTGACCATTCAGGCGCAGATTTTGGAATTGATGAAAAAACTTCAGAGGGAGGAAAAAACGACCATCCTTCTGATTACCCATGATCTGGGCGTGGTGGCTCAGATGTGCTCCCGCGTGCTGGTAATGTACGCCGGACGCATTGTCGAGGAAGCGCCGGTTCATGAACTGTTCTATAATCATCGCCATCCCTATACACAGGGGCTGATCGACTGTATTCCGAAAATCGGTTCCGGAGTAAGGCGTCTGCCGTCTATTCGCGGCTCGGTACCGGACCTGGCGCTGATGCCGGCCGGCTGCAAGTTTGCTCCGAGATGTCCGTTTGCATCGGACGAATGCCGGAAAAACGAGCCGGAACTTTTACCGTATGAGGGTGATCCGACCCATCTGGTTCGCTGCTTCCGGACAAAGGAGGTGCTGTCATGAGTGCGGAACCATTACTTTCCGTCCGCGATGTCGTAAAAACATTTGAAGTCAGCCGCGGATTTATGGCAAAGAAAAAGCTGGTGCATGCCGTCAACCACGTTAGCTTTGACATTATGCCCGGTGAAACATTTTCGCTGGTCGGTGAATCCGGGTGCGGAAAATCAACGACGGCCAGGATGGTGGACCATCTGATTCTTCCGGATTCCGGTGAAATTATTTTTGACGGGAAAAGAATAGATAATCTGACGGACAGAGAAATGCAGACATTCCGCAGGGATATTCAGATGATTTTCCAGGATCCCTACGGTTCACTGGATCCCCGGATGAAAATTCAGGATCTGGTGGCGGAGCCGCTGCTGCTTCATACGGACATGACGGCAGAGGAACGCAGGAAGGAAGCCGTTCAGTGGCTGAACATCGTCGGACTTTCAGAGGCGCACGGACAGCGTTATCCGCACGAGTTTTCCGGCGGCCAGCGCCAGAGGGTCGGCATTGCCAGAGCGATGACCGTTCATCCGAAACTCATTATTGCCGATGAGCCGGTATCCGCGCTGGATGTTTCCATTCAGGCGCAGGTATTGAACCTGATGGATGATCTGCAAAAAGAGTACAACCTGACCTATTTGTTTATATCCCATGACCTGAGCGTCGTGGAAATGATTTCGGACCATATCGGTGTTATGTATCTGGGTACGCTGGTAGAGGTTGCGGAGAAAAAGCAGATTTTTGAAAAACCGCTTCACCCCTATACCAAAGCACTGCTTTCCGCGGTGCCGCAGCCGGATCCGGATCATCCGAACCAGCGGATTTCGCTGGAGGGAGAAATCCCGAGCCCGGTCAATCCGCCGGCCGGCTGTCTGTTTCATACGCGCTGCCCGTACTGCACGGACATCTGCCGCCGGGTAACACCGGAACTTAGAGATATGGGGAACGGCCATATCTGCCGCTGTCATCGGACGGAAGAAATCAATCAGGAGGCAGGAAAAGATCATGTACAGGTTTGACCGGCAGGAATATGAGAAGCGTGTGCAGTGGTTCCGGGATGCCCGGTTCGGCATGTTTATCCATTTCGGACTATACAGCATACCGGCCCGGGGCGAGTGGGTCATGAGCGATGAAGAAATGACGGATGCTCAATACCGTAACTATTTTGAAATGTTCAACCCGGTGGATTATGATCCGCGCAAATGGGCGCACATGGCCAAAGAAGCCGGAATGAAGTACATGGTGATGACAGCCAGGCATCACGACGGGTTCTGCCTGTTTGACAGTCAGTACACCGACTATACATCGGTCAACACGCGCTATGGGAAGGATATGGTACGGGAGTATGTAGATGCGCTCCGCGCCGAGGGGCTGAAGGTTGGTCTGTACTTTTCACTGATTGACTGGCACCATCCGGATTTTCCCCACTATAAGGACCGTCAGCATCCGATGCGCAATCATCCGGAGTGCGGCAACGAAAACCGCGATTTTAACCGGTATCTTACGTACATGCACCGTCAGGTGCGGGAGCTGATGACCAATTACGGAAAAATTGATCTTTTGTGGCTGGACTTCTCGTATGACGATCTGAGGGGGGAAGCGTGGAAAGCAACGGAGCTGGTAAATATGATCCGCTCGCTGCAGCCGGGCATTATGATCAATAACCGTCTGGAAGTGAGCGGGGAAGGCTTCGGTTCTCTGGCACAGGGCCATCCGACGCCGTATCACGGTGATTTTATTACGCCGGAACAGATGATCCCGCCGGAAGGTCTGAAGGACCCGCAGGGGCGGGATCTGCTCTGGGAATCCTGCTTTACGATGAACGGTCACTGGGGATATGACGTGAAGGATCACTATTTTAAACCGGCGTCCATGCTGATCCATAAACTGGTGGAATGTGTTTCCAAGGGCGGAAATATGATCCTGAATGTGGGACCGGATGCCCGGGGCAATTTCCCGGAACCATCGGTGCGCGCACTGCAGGAAATAGGCGCATGGATGAAGAAAAACCATGAGAGCATTTACGGCTGCGGCCGCTCACAGCTGAAACCGGAAGGAATGTACCGGGTGACGCAGAACGGAAACCGCGTTTTTATTCATATTTATGAAAACAGCATCGGCCCGTTCCCGGTGCCGGGTATTCCCAGGGACCGGATCGAAATGGTGCGGTATCTGGCGGACGGTGCACAGATACCGGTCTCTTCGTCCTGGGTGCACAGCGATTATCCGGACATCTTTTTCGCGGATCTCGGTCCGGATCCGATTCTGCCGGATTCGACCGACACGGTGCTGGAGGTGGATCTGAAAGATCCGGAGAATGAGAGGAAAGCCGCCGGACAGAGAGCGGTGAAATAGCTTCTGTGAAGGCCGATCGTGCCGGGAGCAGCCGCCGGACAGAGAGCGGTGAAATAGCTTCTGTGAAGGACAATCGTGCCGGGAGCAGCCGCCGGACAAGAGAAGGATTGAAGGATTCGGAAAAGACAGGGAGGCAGCGGAATGTTTACAGAGGAAAGGCAGCAGGCAATTATACAGCTGCTCAATCAGAACGGAAGTATCAGCGTACGGGACTTAAGTGTTCAATTTGATGTGACGGCGGACTGTATACGCAAGGATCTGAAGGCACTGGAAAACGGCGGATTTTTGAAACGGACGTACGGAGGAGCCATTTTATCGAAAGATTATGAGCTTGGCCGTGAGCTGGTGGACCGCCGCAATGTAAACCAGAAGGAAAAGCGTGACATTGCCCGGAAGGCTGTGAAGCTGATTCAGTCCGGGGAGACCATTTTCCTGGATGCGTCAACCACAAACCTGATGCTGGCCCAGCTGCTGGTTCATACATCCTTGAAACTGATTGTGGTCAGCAACATGCTGGATATTCTGGAAACACTGACCCCGAATCCGGCACTGGATGTGGTCGGGACCGGTGGTATGATGAACAGCAGTATTAATGGGTTTCTGGGCATTGAGGCTGCCCGGAGCATACAGATGTACAGTTTTGACCGTGGATTTTTCGGCTGCTGCGGTATTGATCAGACAGACATGACGCTGACGACACTGGGAGCGGTGGACGGGCTGACCAAGCAGACAGCGCTGAAAGCATGCCGGCATAAATATATCATGATGGATCACAGCAAGTTTGATTCAAATGAATGCTATAAATTTGCAAGCCTCGATGACATTGATGCCATCGTGACAGACAGGGAGCCGCTTCCCGAGCTGAAAAAGCTGATAGAGGCGGAGGGAGTAAAAATCATCTGATGCCCCGGTTGGGCTGATTCAGATGGAATGAAAAAGGAAAAACAGGATATATATGAGAAAAAGTAAGATAATTTTGGAAATCTGTGTGGATTCGGTGGAATCTGCCATTGCGGCGCAGCGCGGCGGAGCGGACCGGATTGAACTTTGCAGTGCACTGCTGGTCGGAGGATTATCTCCGGACAGTGCTCTGTACCATAATGTCCGGCGGCATACCAATCTTCCGGTGCGGGTGCTGCTTCGGCCCCGCGCCGGGGATTTCTGCTACACAGGCTATGAGTTTGACATTCTTTGCGATGAGGTCCGGCTGTTTCGGGAACTGGGAGCCGATGCTGTTGTCATCGGATGTCTGACCCCGGACGGACAGATAGACATGGAACGCATGGAAAAACTCTGTGATCTGGCGGGCGGGATGGATATTACCTTTCACCGCGCCTTTGACATGGTCCGGAATGCAGACGAGGCCCTGGAGCAGATTAAGAGACTGGGTATTTCTACCGTACTTACTTCCGGACTTTCCGCCGATGTTGAGAAGGGAAAGGATACGATCCGTTCTCTCATTGAAAGCGCCGGGGACAAGGTTATGATCATGCCGGGCGCGGGTGTGACAGAAAAGAATATCGGACGACTGGCGGAAGAACTGCCCACGGGTGCTTTTCACATGTCGGCTAAAACTTTGATTGACGGCAGTATGAAGTATCGTAATCCCGATGTCAGCATGGGAAACGGCGATATTTCCGAGTTTACACTTTGGCGCGCGGATGAGGAAAAAATCCGCATGGCAAGGAGAGCGCTTGATAAGAAAGGATAATTTTCTCCATGCTTTTTTCTGAAGATTTTTTTCGTGAAGTGGAAAAACGCCTTGAACAGCGAAGAACGAACTTCCCGGATGTTCCGTTCCCGGACAAAGCCGGACTTGAGGTGCTGGAAGAGGATGTAAGAGAAGCACTTATTTTTCTGTATGCCTGGATGCCCCTGAGCGATGCAGCGCAGGTTCCCCTGGAAACATTTCTGGATTACGCCCGGACGGGAGCGGCACTGCGCAATGAAAAGAAGGAGGTAAGGAATCTTCCTGACGGCTTTTTCGGAGAATATGTACTGTTCCATCGGGTGAATACGGAAGAAATCCGGCCTTGCCGCAGCCTGTTCCGGGAGCGGATCGGTGCGCGAACACAGAATCTTCCTCAGCTTGAGGCGGCACTGGCGGTCAATGAGTGGTGTGCCGAAAACGGGACATACCACAGCGATGATGACCGGACCATATCCGCGCTTGCCTTCTATCAGCGCGGATACGGCCGCTGCGGGGAGGAGTCGGTTTTCTGCGTGAATGCCATGCGAAGTGTCGGGATTCCTTCGCGGCAGGTGTATGTACCGTTCTGGCCGCACACGGATGATAATCACGCATGGGTAGAATTTTTCGCGGACGGACAGTGGCATTTCCTCGGAGCCTGCGAACCCATGCCGGCTGCGGATGCCGGATGGTTTAACCTGGCCGCATCCCGCGCCATGCTGGTGCACAGCCGGCTGTACACAGACCCGGGGCTTTCTCTTTCCGAAGCATCTGACGGAAGGATGGAGGAGCTAGCGGACAGGATGGATATTGCCTGGACGCTGAATCAGCTGCCGCGTTATTCCAATAAAACACGCACGATCCACATCCGTACGCTGGATGCACAGGGGTGCCCGAAGGCAGGTGTTCCTGTGGAATTGGAACTTCTGAACATGGCACACTGGTGCAGCATTGCCTGCCCGGTTTCCGATGCGCTGGGGAACATTCGGTTTACGACAGGCAGGGGCAGCCTGCGCATCCGCATCCGCGGCAGCAGGTATTCTTTTACGGATCTTGTTCCCGGAGACGACGAAGCTGTGCTGACGGATGATCGCGAGGAGAAGAAGATCATGGAACCGGGAGATGCGAAACAGTCCTCCCGGAAGGATGAAGCGGGAGAACGGCCGGAAGAAAACTGGAGAAATATTGATTTTCTGACGCCGGCCGGACAGCCGGAGATGGTTCCGCATTTTTCATCTGCAGAGCGCGAAAATAACAGTGCACGACTGAAACACCTGGAAGCACTGAGAAAAAAACGCACGGATAACTGGAAAAATCCGGCGATCGGAGTATTCCTCGGTGAAGATACGGCGCCGGAGGCACCGTATGAATGTCCGGATAAGGCAGCCGGAACAGAAAATATAAAAACAGCTTCCGACCGGACCGGCGGACAGGAGATTCGGCGAAAAATAGTCAGCCTTCTGAGTGAAAAGGACCGGACAGACTGCCCGGAGGGAGTGCTGGAGGATGATTTCCGTGAAGCGCTGAAATGGCAGGGCACGGTGCCGGAGAAAATTTTTGAGAAGGGAATTCTGTCACCGCGGATTGATGACGAGATTCTCCGGCCGTGGCGGATGGTTCTTTCATCGGCGATCACGGAACAGGAAAAAGAGGAATTCAGGAAAAACCCGGAATTGATTGTTCGGAGGATACAGCAGCGTGTGAAAAGTTTTCCGGAGGAGGAAAGGGAGGGCGTCATTACCTCGCCGGCCGCCTGCTGGACCTGTGGAACCGGGAGCAGACTTTCAGGAAAGATTCTGACGGTGGCCATAGCCCGCGTGTGCCATATTCCGTCCTGGCTCCGACCGGAGGATAAAGCCGTCATGATATGGCAGGACGGGCAGACACGGCCGCTTATGGAAAAAGACCGGCAGAGCGCTGCGCTCCGCCTTCATGTCAGCGGAAATAGAAATCTTCAGTACATGGTCACCTGGTCGCTGTCTGTGTGGAACGAGGAGGAGGGAGACTGGCAGGTACTGCACCTTACGGCGCAGCCTCACTCCGGCGTCCTGACCGTTCCGCTGGTACCGGGCCGGTATCTTCTGGTTACAGCGAACCGGCTTCCGGACGGCAGTCTTTATGCATCGGAGCTTCCCTTCCAAATTCGGGAGGGTGAAACCAGGGAATATGATCTTGCCCTTCGCGAAATTCCGCCGGAAAAAATGCTGATGTCAGCGGAGGTTGCATCCTTCGAACCGGGACAGGCGCTTCCGGGTCCGGGTGAGTGGCGGCTCTGGTTCTGGATTGATCCGGGAGAAGAGCCGACCGAACACATTCTCAATGAGCTGCTGGAAAACAAAGAGGAGTATGGACTCCTGCAGGAAAAGCTGGTCTTTCTGGACAGCACGGACGCCGGCCGGAAGGATCCGCTTCTGGAGCGGGTGCTTCATGCCTTTCCGAAAGCGCTCTATATCTCTGGAGCAGACACTCAGGATCGGGAGGATACAGCCCGGAGCATGTATCTGGATCCCGGATCCCTTCCCATCATCGTCCTGGCACGAAACGGGAGCAGAGCAGACTATTCCGGATCTTCCTCTCTGACCGGCGTTTTTGGAACCTGCGGCTATAATGTCGGAACCGGGCGCATGCTTCTCAAGGTTATCCGGACCATGGAGCAGACAGAAGAAGACAGTAAACGAAATGAAGAGAAGACGAAATAAACAGAAAACAAAATAAACAGAAAACGAAGGAAGCAAAAAACGAAATAAACAGAAAACGAAATAAACAGAAAACGAAGTAAGCAAAAAACGAAATAAACAGAAAACAAAATGAAGGGAAAACGAGATAAACTGCAGGAGGGATAATGAAATAAGGCGTAAGGCGCGAGGAACGCCAGGCACAGGATGCAAATGGACGGGCGGCGCTGACCGCCCGTTTTTCTTTTCTTGCATCTGAGGGTATTCCCATTATAATAAGTTTGTGACCGTAACAGTTTTTACGTAAGGAGAGATTTATGGCAGCTGTTCTGCAGTATGTCCGGGTGTTCGCAGCAATTCTGTTTTATCTTTGCATGTATGTGTGCGTCGGAGCTTTGATGCCGGAAAAGGTCCACGAAAAGTCGCTCATAAATATGCTTATTGCCGGCTTCATGGCTTATTTTGCGTTTTTTCAGGTGATCGCACTTTTTTGCAAGGCAAAGGGAGTGCCGCTGCATGTGCTTTCGGCGCTCTGGTTTTCGTTCCTGGTCGCGGCGGCAGCTCTGGATCTTGTTTTTCGCAGGCAAATGCTGGCAGAATGCATCCGGGAGCAGATCAGGCGCATAAAAAAAGAAGCCGTGCTCAGGGGAATGCTGGCGGCATCGGTGGCTTTTGCGTTTTTTATTATTTTCAATACGGATCATATTTCTGATTTTGACGCCGGCTATTATATCGGGCTGATTGCTTCTTCCGCATACTCGGATACGATTGAGAGGGTGGCAGCCATCTGGGGATATGAAATTTCCGCTCCTCAGGCGTTTTACTTCCTGAATACCATTCCGGATCATGCATCCGTAATGGTGCAGGTGTTTCACATTCCGGCTTTGCTGGAGGAAAAGATTGTCTTTTCTTTTACCAATGTGCTTGTGTTTATGGCAACTCTCTACCGGATCGGGACTCTGCTTTTTGCCTTCCGAAAAAAGCAGACAGCGCTTTTTGTCTGGATCAGCACAGCGGTACTGATGTTTTCCTACAGTCTGGCAGGAATATCTCATTATTTTGCCTATCGGACATACGAAGGAAAAGCGGTCTGCGCTTACCTTTACATGCCGGCGATCCTGGCTTTCTTCCTTTGTATTTATACGGAAGGAAAAGCCGGACGAAGCGGTCTGTGGGGATGGTTTGGAATGTTTTTTGCCGGCCTGGGAGGCGTTGCCTTCTGTAATTCCGCCATTTTTGTCATCCCGTTTGCCATGTTCATCTATCTTTTTTCCATGCTGTTTTACAGGCGCAGCCGGAAACAGCTGCTCTGTACGCTGACGGTATTTCTTCCGGCTGCCGCCTGGCTGATCCTTTATGTGAGGAGGTGACCGTGTGGGCAGAATAATTTCTTTTCTCAAAATATTCGGAACGTACTCAGGCAAAAATCATATATGGGTTCTGGCACTGGCCGCTCTGATTTTTCTGGCTGTGAAAGGGACGAAAGATGAACGGCGCATTTTTGTATGGCCGGTTCTTTGCGCGCTGTGCGTTCTCAATCCCCTGACAGTTTCCCTTATACCGGACAGTTCCACCATCGGGGACCGGTTTATCCGTTTTTTCTGGGTTCTTCCCTTTTATGAGCTTGTCGGTTATACCGCTGTACTTCTTGCGGGAAAATGCCGCCGGAAGACAGGCAGAGCAGCCGTCATCGTCCTGACCGCCGCCGCCGTTGTGCTGACGGGGAATATGGTCTTTTTCGGAAAAGATGTACCGTCCTATGAGCTTCCGGACAACAGCCAGTATACGGATGATGATTTCATTGCCCTGAAGGAAATTTTGCACGCGGACGGGATTGAGCGGCCGGTGGTGCTGTACGACGGGCATTTGATGCTGACCTACCGGATGTACGATCCTTCGGTCCGGTCCGTATTTTCCCGGGAAGGCCTTTACCGGCTGACCACCATGACACAGGAGGAGCTCTATGCTTCGGACACGCAGAAGGCCATGCAGCTGATCGCCGGATTCTATTATTATCATGACTTCTCAATTCCTCTGGAAAGCTTTGAAAAAGCGGCTGCCGTTAAGGGAACAGACTATATTGTAACGGCGTTCAATTCACCGCTGAATGAAATCTTCTCTGAGGCAGGTTTTGAAATTTCAGGAGAAACTTCATTGTACCGGGTATGGAAATTACCGGAGGCACCTGCTTCGTGAAGGCGGTTTCCGCAAGGGGAATACTGAAGGAAAGAGCTGAAGGAAAGAGCTGAAAGAAAGAGCTGAAAGAAAGAGCTGAAAGAAAGAGCTGAAAAAAACGCTGCACCCTGTGGTGGGAGGTGCAGCGTTTTTTGCGGTGCGCCCGGCGGCGCACGTTTCTTACCGGGAATACTCATATCGGGCAGCGCGCCTTCGGACTCATCCGGCAAGCTCCGGCTTTTTACCGGTGTACAGCTGATAGTAACGTCCCTTCAGCGCCAGCAGTTCATCATGGCTGCCGCTTTCTACAATTCTGCCCTGCTCCAGGACAAGGATCTGATCGGCATTGCGGATGGTGGACAGCCGGTGCGCTATAACAAAGGTGGTACGTCCGGCCATCAGCTTATCCATGCCGCTTTGAACTATTTTTTCGGTACGGGTATCAATGGAGGAGGTTGCCTCGTCCAGAATCAGTACCGGCGGGTTTTCAATGGCAGCCCGGGCAATGGCGAGCAGCTGCCGCTGTCCCTGGGACAGGTTGGAGCCGTTGCCGTGCAGCATGGTGTTGTATCCCTGCGGAAGACGGCGGATAAAGCCATCAGCGTTCGCTAGTTTTGCTGCCGCGACGACTTCCTCATCGGTAGCATCCAGTTTTCCATAGCGGATGTTATCCGCTACTGTTCCGGTAAACAGGCTGGTTTCCTGAAGAACCATGCCGAGAGAGCGGCGGAGGTCCGGTTTTTTAATCTTGTTGATGTTGATGTTATCGTAGCGGATTTTGCCATCCTGAATATCATAGAAGCGGTTGATCAGGTTGGTGATGGTTGTCTTGCCGGCACCGGTGGAGCCCACAAGGGCAATTTTCTGGCCGGGTTTTGCGTGAAGGCTGACTTCGTGCAGAACCATTTTTTCATCGGTGTATCCGAAATCTACATTCAGGAAGGTGACGTCACCCTCCAGCGGCACATAGGTTGTGGAATTGGTCGCCTTATGAAAATGTTTCCATGCCCACTTTCCGGTACGGCTGGCAGATTCGGTCAGGCCGCTGACAATTTTGCTTTTCAGCTCATCGCTCATCTGCGCGGCATCTTCCTCGTTCTCCGCGGTCACCTGAACGCTGGTTCCGCTGCCTTCCTCCACGTTTACCAGAGTAACATACCCGCTATCCTTTTCCGGTTCGGAATCCAGCAGCTGGAAGATACGGTCCGCACCGGCCAGGGCCATGATAATGGAATTTGCCTGCATGGAAATCTGGTTGATGGGCATGTTGAAGTTTTTGTTAAAGGTCAGGAAGGAGGCCAGGGCGCCGACCGTGAAACCGGCACTCTGATTGAGAGCAATCACACCGCCCATAATGGCACACAGTACATAGCTTGCATTTCCCAGCTGGGCATTGATCGGGCCGAGGATGTTGGAGAATGCGTTCGCCTTGTAGGCACTTTCATACAGCTGCTCGTTCAGCTCATCGAATTTTTTCTTCGTTTCTTCCTCGTGATTAAACACCTTGACCACTTTTTCGCCGGTCATAGTTTCCTCAATAAAACCGTCCAGCCGGCCGAGGCTTTTTTGCTGCTCCACGAAGCCCTTGCTGGAAATCTTCGTAGCTCTGGAGGAGGCGAAGAGCATGACAGCAACCATAGCCAGCGTAAGGAAGGTCAGCGGTACATTCAGCCGGATCATGGAAATAAATATAGAAACGATGGTGATCAGGCTGTTCAGCATCTGCGGAAGCGACTGGTTGATCATCTGGCGGAGCGTATCGATATCGTTCGTGTATACGGACATGATATCTCCGTGAGCATGCGTATCAAAATATTTGATCGGCAGGGTTTCCATGTGTGCGAACAGTTCATCCCGGACCTTTTTCATAGTTCCCTGTGTGATAAATGTCATGGTAACCGCCTGGGTCAGCGTAGCGGCAATGCCGATTCCGTAGAAGATGGCGACCCGTGCGATGGCGTGTGCCAGCGGAGCGAAGTCCACCGCTCCTCCGGCATCCGCTGTTTCTTTCAGCGGGGTAATGTAGGAATCAATCAGGGTCCGGGTAAACAGCGTTCCCTGAACATTAGCTAAAACGGCGGTGACAATACATGCCATCACCAGAATCATCTGCGGACCATAGGATCTGAAAACAATTCCAAGCACTCTTCGAAACAGTTTTCCCGGATTTTTGATTTTCGGGCGCGGCATTCCGCGCCTGTTATGCCGCGGTACTTCTTTTATTTTTTCTTCTGCCATAGTAGAACGCCTCCCTTCAGTTTTTCGAGTCAAAGTCAGCTGCGTCATTTCCAAGACCGGTTTGTGACTCATAGATTTCCCGGTAGATACTGTTATTCTTTATCAGATTTTCGTGGGTATCAAAACCGGCCACCTCACCATCGTTCAGAATGAGGATGCGGTCACAGTCCTGGACCGATGATATACGCTGTGCGATGATGAGTTTGGTTGTATCCGGAATGTCCTCGCGGAAAGCGCGGCGGATTTTGGCATCCGTCGCTGTGTCGCAGGCGGAGGTGGAGTCATCCAGAATCAGAACCTTCGGCTTTTTCAGGAGCGCACGGGCTATGCACAGCCGCTGTTTCTGGCCTCCGGATACGTTGGTTCCGCCCTGTTCAATGTAGGTATTGTAGCCATCCGGCATCTTTTCAATAAATTCATCGGCACAGGCAAGGCGGCAGGCTTTGCGGCATTCTTCCTCACTGGCATTTTTATCGCCCCAGCGGAGGTTATCATAAATAGTTCCGGAGAACAGTACGTTTTTCTGCAGAACCACGGATACGCCGTCGCGCAGGCGGGTGAGATCATACTGGCGAACATCGACGCCGCCGACCAGGACGCTGCCCTGCGTGACATCATACAGACGGCTGATCAGGCTGACCAGCGAGGATTTGGATGATCCGGTGGGCCCGATGATACCGATCGATTCACCGGAGCGTATGCTGAGATTGATATCCTTCAGTACGGGTTCTCCCGAACCCTTGTTATAGGAAAACCATACATTTTGAAATTCGATGCTTCCGTCCTTAATCTCCATCACCGGATTTTCGGGGTTAACGATATCCGGCTTTTCATTAATAACCTCCGCAATACGCTCAGCGCTGGCGGCGGACATAGAAATCATAATGAAAACCATGGAGAGCATCATCAGACTCACGAGTATGTTCATGCAGTAGGTAAGCAGACTCATCAGCGTACCGGTAGTCAGGCTGCCGCTCACGATCATGTGTGCGCCGAGCCAGCTGATCAGCAGGATACAGATGTAGACCGTGGACATCATGATCGGCATGTTGCCGGCAACCTTCAGCTCAGCTTTGATGAACATCAGATAAATGTTATTGGAGGCTTTCTGAAATTTGCTGATTTCGTGGTCTTCGCGTACGAAGGCTTTTACAACACGGATTGCGGATACATTTTCCTGAACGCTTTCATTCAGACCATCGTACTTTTCAAATACCTTCTGGAAATACCGGCTGGCGCTGCGCATCATGAAAAACAGGACAATGCCAAGTCCGATGACCGCATACAGATAGATGGAGGCAATGCGCGGGTTCAGGAGAAAGCTCATGACCATGGCAATAATCATGGACATCGGCGCCCGGACCGCCATGCGCAGGATCATCTGGTAGGCGTTCTGAATGTTGGTTACATCCGTGGTCAGCCGTGTGACCAGACTGGACGCAGAGAAGCGGTCAATATTGGAAAATGAATAGGTCTGAATATTGTCGTTCATCGCCCCGCGGAGATTTTTGGCCAGACCGGCCGAAGCCTTTGCCCCGAAGAAGCCGCCGCCTATACCGCAGGCCAGACCGCACAGCGCGACCAGCAGCATTTTAATTCCTGTGTGCGTAATGTACTGGAGATCACCGCCGTAGATACCCTTGTCGACAATAAATCCCATAAGAACGGGGATCACCATTTCGCAGATAACTTCTCCGACCATAAAAAGCGGGGTCAGAATGGAAGGAAGCTTAAACTCCCCAAGATATTTCCCCAATGTTTGAACTGTTGAAGTCTTTTTCATTTTAATCACCATTTTACATTTTTTGCCCGGAACTGGAATATTTCCGCTCCGTTTTTACCTGGGTCTGAAGTTTTCCCGTCCGGAACCGGCCCGGAACTGGAATTCTTCCGCTTTGGTTTCATCCGGATCTGAAATTTTTCTGTCCGGCGACTGCTTTTGGATTTCCTGCATCCGGGCGGTCAGATTATTATGCACTGTCCCCAGAAGATGCCTCAGAAGACGAATTTCCTCCGGGGTCATGTCTTTTACCAGCAGAGCATCTTTTTCATCGCGATGTCCGCGGTACTTATCCACGAGCGCCTGTCCGGCAGGGGCTGGAGAAATAATGCGGCGCCGGCGGTTATCGGGATCAACCGTCTGCTCAATCAGACCCTTTTCCCTCATACGCTGCAGTATGCCGACCATGGTAGGATGGGTTACATGCAGCGCACTGCATAGTTCCTTCTGAGAAACAGGATGTTTCTGATTCGCCGACAGGTAGCGGAGCACGTTCATCTGCGCATAGGTAAGATTTTCGTTGCTTAGTTCCTGGCGTATCATCCATTCATACTGTTCATGGATGATTTTAAATTTCAGTCCCATCGGTGCCAGGTCAAACCGTTCCTGGTCCGTCAGAAAACGCTCATCGCGTACATCCGGCGGACAGGGAAAAGGACCGGAGACGGGACTGCTCTTCGTATTTTCCATAAGCTTCTCCTTAATCATACGTATTTTTACAATGTGTTTTACTGTTCATGGATATTTTGCCTGTGACTGCGGATAAAATACATAAACAGGTAGCACACGACATATAAATAATCCTGTCGTATTATAGTTAGCATGCTACGTATTGTCAAGGGGGTTATGGAGATAATAATGATGATATGAGGGTCAAAAGTACTTTTTGCAACTCATTTATGATTACGCGTGGTTTCGTTGCTCCGCAACTCCCACCACGCTGCTACATTCGGCATTCTCGTGGCGCTTTCGCGCCACTTCATGCCTCATGTGGGACGTGTCAATAAGTCCTGCCACCACTCGCATGCAAGCATGCGTGGCGGCGAACTTTTGACACGGTAATCATAATGATGTCTTCTGAAGCCCTGCGTAGGAAGTGATTGTACCCACGGACCTTACGTTGTAAAATATGTCTGGTTCGTTACAGCAGAGGAGATTATCCGGGATTTATTTGAGGATTTATCCGGGGATTATTTATTGAAGAAATGCTTTTTATATCCGGGAGGAGTGCTTTATGGAACATCAGTTTGATTTTACTTCTATTTTGGATCGATATGGAAAAGATGCAACGGCGGTGGACGGCATAGGGAAGAAGGTCTGGGGGAGCGAACCGGAGGCAGCTATGCCTGGTTTTGATGAAATACCGATGTGGGTGGCGGACATGAATTTCAAGACCAGTCCATCCATCACACAGGCGATGGAAGAGCGGATCCGTCACCCGCTGTTCGGCTACTTTATGCCGAGGGATGAATATTACAGCAGTATTATCGACTGGCAGACCCGGACACACGGTTATGGCACACTTACGAGGGACGAGATCGGCTATGAAAACGGTGTGCACGGAGGTATCATGAGCGCTATCCATGCGCTGACAAAACCGGGAGATGCCATACTTCTGCACAGTCCGGTTTATATCGGATTCCGCGGAGACCTTACGGACAGCCGCAGAGAAGCCGTCTACAGTCCGCTGAAAAAGGATGAAGCCGGGATCTGGCGTATGGATTTCGAGGATATGGACCGGAAAATCATGGAAAAGGGCATTAAGGTGGTTATTTTCTGCTCTCCCCACAATCCAACCGGGCGCGTATGGGAACGCTGGGAATTGGAGAAAGCGCTGGAGATTTTTAAGAAGCATGATTGCATTGTCATCTGCGATGAAATCTGGTCCGATATTGTTTATCCGGGACACCCGCATATTCCGTTTCCAATGATCAGCGAAGACGCGAAAATGCGCAGCATCTGCATGTATGCACCGTCAAAGACATTTAATCTTGCCGGACTGATCGGGAGCTATCACATCATTTTTAATCCGGAACTGCGGAAGGCGGTAACCGATTACGGTGATGAAACACGGTACAATGAGATGAATGTTTTGTCCATGTATGCGCTGATCGGCGCTTACAGCAAAACCGGACAGGCATGGAAGGCCGAACTGCTGGAGGTCCTCGAGGAAAACTGCCGTTATGCGGTAGATTTTATCAATAAGCAGCTTCCGGGATGCGAGGCGTCCATGCCGCAGGGAACATATATGGTATTCATGGACTGCACCGGGTATTGCAGGAAGACCGGACGCACCCTCGATGACGTCCTCAAAGCCGGCTGGAATGTCGGTGTCGCTTATCAGGACGGCCGGGCATTCCTGGGTGAAAATTCCATAAGAATCAACTGTGCACTGCCTCTGTCAAGAGAAAAGGAAGCATTCGAACGATTAAAGAAATACGTTTTTGTGCAGTAAAAGGGATCACGTTTCCTTCAGATAGCTTCCGGTGTCCATGATTTTTCCGTGCAGCGGGGAAAGACCGGAGAGCATCAGAATGGATGCATCTTCCCTGGGGCGGTCAAAACCGGATACGGCATCGGTAACATAAATAAATTCACATCCAAGATCGATGGCATCGAAAGCAGTTGAAAGAACGCAGCACTCAGCGACAACACCGGTCAGGACAACACGTCCGCCGCGGGCTGTCGTCTCGAGGGCTGCTTTTTTTATTTCCGGTACTTTCAATGAAGAATAGACACTCTTTTCGAAAACAGGATAATTCCCTGATATTTTCCGGAGAGATTCGACCATTTCATTCAGCCATTCATTTTCATTGATATCCCTGTACGTTTCATTGTATGTTTTCCAGCGCCCGAACGGATCCTGCGGCGGCATGAATTTGGTAAAAAGAGCCGGGACGTCCCGATTTCCGGCCGCATCAAGAACCTTCAGAATGTTTTGAGCCGCTCCTTCGGTATTCAGGCACGCCCACTTCTGCCCGGACAGATAAACATTTTGCATATCAATGACTAAGATCAGATCCTCTTTTTTCATAGAAATCTCCATTCCGCCGCCACTGGCGGCACAAAGCACAATGATAGCCCGGAACTGTCGCCGCGGCTTGCTGCGGGGCAAAAGCAGGCGCGGCCGAAACCTAGACAATAGCCCGGAACTGTCGTCGCGGCTTGCTGCGGGCCAAAAGCAGGCGCGGCCGAAACCTGGGCAATAGCCCGGAACCGTCGCCGCGGCTTGCTGCGGGTCAGGTTCCGGCGCGGCATAAGTCAGAACATTAGCCCGGATTTTTTGCCGCGGCTTGCTGCGGGTCAAAAGCAGGCGCGGCATAAGTCTGAAGGATAGCCCGGAACTGTCGCCGCGGCTTGCTGCGGGTCAATACCCTGGCATCATCATATCATACTTACAGCCTTTTGGTTGCATATTTGCCTTTCGTCAGAGTATAATGAGGTATCCTTTGCCAAATGGCCGGGCGGAGGATGAAGAATTAATCTTAAGCAGGAAAACTGACATAAAAAATCGGAATCAATCAGGATCAAATCAGGGTCAATCAGGATCAATAGATCCAAAAGGATCCGTCAGGATCAGAAGGAGCTTACGGATGGATACAATGGACAAATTTAACTACGAGGATCTGGAAACATTGATCTGCCCGCTGCCGGAGGATATTGTAAAACGCAAGTACGGCGGCGATTTTGAAGGGGCTGTCCGCCTGTGTGATCAGGCG
>ONLK01000090.1 GCA_900318615.1 uncultured Eubacteriales bacterium | reverse complement strand
TCCGGCGTATGCTTCGAAAAGTTCCGGTCCCTTCTGCTGAAGCAGCCGGACGCACTGGTCCATGGAAGCCATCAGCACATAGCTTGGGGAACTTGTCTCGTAGACATCCAGCAGTCTCCGGATTTTGTTCCGGTCAACCCGGTCTCCGTTTACATGAAGAAGAGCCGTCTGTGTAAGACTCGGCAGAGTTTTATGAAGCGAATGGATTACCAGGTCTGCGCCGAGATGGACCGAACTGTCCGGAAACAGCGGGTGCATGCCAAAATGGGCTCCATGTGCTTCGTCCACAATCAGCACAGCATGATGCCGGTGCGCCGCACGCGCGATCGCCCGGACATCGCTGACCACACCATCGTATGTCGGAGATGTAATAAATACCGTATGAATGTCTGGATTTTCCTGCAGCTGTCTTTCCACATCCTCCGGACGGATCCGGCCGCCGGCACCGGACGCTTCAAACGCCGGTTCCTGTGGAATGAGATACTTCGGTTTCAAATGGTTCAGATACACCGCATGGTAGGCGGACCGGTGGCTGTTTCTTGCCATAAGAATACGGTCACCGAAACCGGCGGCTGCGCCGATCGCGGTAAGAATGCCGCAGGTGCTGCCGTTCACCAGAAAACAGGTCTCCTCCGCTCCATACAATGCGGCGGCATTCTGCTGGGCTTCCAGCAGAATGCCGCCGGCATGGTGGAGATTGTCAAATCCATCAATTTCCGTGATATCAATTGAAACCGGGTCCGGCATGACAGCCATCCTTCGTTTGTGTCCCGGCATATGCATCGGATAGAAATCCGATCCGGCATACTCTTTTAATTTTTCAAGCAGACTGCTCACTTCTTCCTCCGCCTTTCCTTTTTGCTGTCCTTTCTTCGCCAGCCACGGCTCCTTCCGCGCAATCCGGCTGTCCGCTGCCGTCCTGTGATCCCCGCCGTCTGCATTTCTGCTCCGATAGCCCGGCTGTCCGCTGCCGTCCTGTGATCCTCTTCACCGCTTCTACGAGGCTGTCTTCGCCGTCTGTGTTTTTGCTCCGGCGGTCTGGCTGTCCGTGCCATCCGCCTTTGAACTTTCTGTCCGGCCATTGCTTTCTTCCGCCCTCGCCGATTCCGGCTCAGCAGCAGATCCCGCCTCCGTCATATCTTCGGTTACGGCTTCCGTCTGCGCCTCCGTTTCTGTCTGCGACTCGCTCTGTTCCTGAGCGGCCAGCTGTTCATCGGCAGCTTTCGCCTGCGCAATCACATCCTCCTGATTTACATTTCCGTTCAAGCCGTCCGCGATCGACTGCCACACATCGTCTGTCTCGTTCGACAGGCACCAGGCGGCAATTCCGCCCAGGTTATATTTACTTACCAGATTTGCCTTCAAAGCCAGAGAGTATTTATCCTCAATCCAGATGCTGCAGGTAGTCCCGTTGGCATCCCAGGTAACAAAATTCTGCATTGTCTCGTCATTCCAGGTCGGAGCTACCTTCCAGGAGCGCATGGTGTTATTTACTTCGCTCATAGTCAGTGTCTGACTGTCCGTAATTGCACCGGCCGTGTCCGACGTAAACCACAGGCGGGTATAAAACGGTACCGCACTGATAAACTTCGAAGCATTGACCTCCTCAAGCCCCTTCTGTATACCTCCTTCCTCAAAGGAAAGAGAGGCGACCGAACCAGCCTCCGAGCCGTAATAATGCTCATCGTAGCCCATCATGATCACATAATCGCACACGGTTCCCAGCTCTTTACGATTATAATAGGTATTAAAATCAAAGGTAACCGGGACGTCCACCGACAGCACAATCTTGTTTTTGCGGCACAGGATCGAAAGCTCACGCATGAACTGCACATAGCTGTACCGCGCCTCTTCCTTTATTGTTTCAAAATCAATATTAATCCCATCCAGATCGTATTCCCGGGCTGCACGGATCAGATTGTCGGCGAGCGTACGCCGCGCGTTTGTTGATGACATCAGGGTGGCCGTCGACATATCCGCGCTGAAATTATCAATCAGTGCCCACACCTGAAGCCCCTTCTTGTGCGCTTTCTTAACATAGTCCTTATCCGCCAGCGAAGAGAAGTTTCCTTCATTGTCCGTAAGAGAAAACCAGGTCGGAGAAATGACATTCATCCCGTCTGCTTTTTCGGTTACATTGTCCAGGTAATCATTGGAATCCGAATTGCTGACCATGTGCCAGCCAAGGACTATTTTTTTATCGGAAGTTATACTTGTATAGTCCGGTTCATCAAAATCACGGGTAACCTCCGTCTCCTCCGGAGCCGAAATTCTGCTGTTTCGAATGTAGCCGATGAACCCGTCCGCGGTCACAACGCGGCTCCACTGATCCAGCTGTTCCAGGACCAGCACGCTGCTTCCCTTCGGAGCCTCCGTCAGAATCGGACTTTTGATACCGCCCTGGAATCGTACGGCTGCACTCTTTTCAACCGTGGCTGTCGTCTTCGTCCCCCACTTGCTTGTGATCAGGACATGCTTCGTTTCCGCCTCCACGGTGTATTCCACGTTGGTATACTGCTGCACAAACGCTGCCGACATCCACAGATCATCCGAATCCGAAACGATAATTTTTGTATCAAATGTCTGATCCTCCCCGTCAATTGTATAACCTGTGCTGTTCACCGGAATTTCGTACGTCTGGAGCGGCGTTGTGAAAATAATCTGCGAATTACCCTCATCCCAGTAAAAGCGTTCATTCAGGTAATCCCGGACCAGCTCGTACGAGAGATAAAGATTCTCCCCGTCCAGCCGGGCCTTTTGCGGAATAATTTTATCATTCAGCACCACTGCCAGCTCATTCTCCTTAAGCTCTGCCTGGGTTCCATCCGACGACATTGCCTGGGTAAAATAAGTTTCCGCATCCATCTTCTCACGGGACGGCATATATTTTCTCACCAGAACAACGCCGGCCAGCACAGCCGCCGCAATTATGACCAGGAAAGCGATGTGGCGTCTGACCTGATTCTGTCTCTCTTCTTTTCTCATATATTTCCCCATTGAATAACAATTCAAAAATAATGGCCGAAAATGCCTGTGTACGATCCCAGTATACCAGTTTGATCTTTCCTTTTCACTGTGAATCGGTTTTTTTAGTCATTTCTTAGGAAATGGCCGCCAACGAATAAAATGGCCGCCGCCTGATCTGCCGGCATAACGGGGAATTCTGACAGATGAACGGCGGCGGCTATTCTGGCTTACCGTGAATAGTCTTTGATACGTATAAAATCGATTTCACGAATGACAGAGTTTTCGTCTTCGACAATATCTCTCATAAAACTGCAATGTTCCCGGAAACAGGCGTGAACAACCTTTCCTGGAGTACTTAGCTGGCCATCCAGCAGTAAGGCACATCCGTTTTGTTCGTAAGCGCACAACTCATCGTAGAGCTGCTGTTCTGCCGGAGTTCTCCTCATCCCTTCCCTTTCCTGCTATTGCCTGAATAAAGATACTGCCCTGAGGTGTTTTCCGTGATATATTTCCCGTTTTCCTTCCTGTCTCCTGCTTTCTATTTACAAAAGCTGCACCGCGTTCGCAATAGTAAAATCTTAGCACAGAAGGCAGAGCAAGCGGCAGTATCGCCAACAGTATCCGACAGATGAGTCTTCCATTCAACAATCTGCGAAAATAAAACGTGTCCGGATATGTCTGCTTCCTCCGCGCATCTGGCGGTTCCGAAAAGAAGGCCGAAGATTACCGCGTATTTATACCGGCGAAACCGGAGTCATGATTTCGCCTTCCAAACACGCCGGCGGAACAGCCAATGGAGGGGACCGACATAAAGATAGGATCTGAGAAAGCCATTCGTTCAAAACAGCTCTGGGGGCGTAGAATCATTCATGGCTGCTGCCCGAATGGCATTATGTGGTTTAAGGACAGATGTATATTATAGTTATCACTCCCTTCTGTGTTTATATAATTCAACTCATCCTGTCTTAAAATATATTATAGTCAATATGTATCTTATTTCAAGCCCTTTACAGAAGAATTTCATTCAGATATAATAATTCAAACAAGGACTGATCCTGATCTTATGTTCATCTGTAGGAAAAGGAGGTGAACCACCGTGAAGATCGAAAAGATAAATGATAATCAGCTCCGTTTTACCCTGACCAGGGAGGATCTCGTCAGCCGGAATATCAAGCTCAGTGAGCTTGCCTACGGCTCTGATCAGGCAAAAAAGCTTTTTCGCGAAATGCTGCAGCAGGCTGCCAGTGACTATGGATTTGAAATTAACAATAAACCGCTGATGGTTGAGGCTATTCCGGTTTCTGGCGATTCCATTATTCTGATAGTAACCAAAGTCAATAATCCGGAAGAGCTGGACAGCCGTTTCTCCCATTTTTCAGCTGAGAAGGGAGCCGGCAGTCTGACCGGCAAAAGCAGCTCCTCCGGAGCCGATGATGTACTGGACCTGATTGCGAAACTGGATAAAATCCGCAAGAGTGCTGCTGCCCGGAAGAAGGAAAATAGTCCGGAAGAAAACGCCGCCGGCAGCAGTAATGCTTCTGCCGGCCGCCGGGACACTGAAAATGCCGCTGTGGCAGGCGGTTCCGGAGATGAGGAAGACGTTGTCTCCCATCTGTCCCGTTTTTTCCTGTTCCATGACCTGGATACGGTCATCAGCGCCGCTCAGGTACTGGGAGCCGGCTACCAGGGACCAAACAGTCTTTATAAAAACCCGGAGGACGGCAACTATTACCTCATCATCCGAAAGGGCGACACCACACCGGAGATATTCAACCGTGTCTGCAACATCCTGTCGGAGTACTCCATACAGGGTGTGTACGAGGACGGGCTTGATGCGTTCTTCGCCGAACACATGACGGTCATCCTCAGGGATAAGGCTATCCAGAGCCTGCGCCTTCTGAAAGACTAAAAG
>ONLK01000088.1 GCA_900318615.1 uncultured Eubacteriales bacterium | reverse complement strand
AAAATTATAAGCTCTTTATGCATATTATGATTACAGTGTCAAAAGTCCGCCGCCACGCATGCTTGCATGCGAGTGGTGGCAGGACTTATTGACACGCCCCGCATGAGGCATGAAGTGGCGCGAAAGCGTCACGAGAATGCCGAATGTGGCAGCGTGGTGGGAGTTGCGGAGCAACGAAACCACGCGTAAGCATAAATGAGTGGCAAAAGGTACTTTTGACACTCATATCACATTATACACAAAAACAGTCTTCATGCAACTAATTATAAAAACGCCGGACAGTTCTCCGCCCGACGTTTTGTATTGCCTATCCGACATTTCCTGTCTGTTGTCCGAAAAAAATGCATGTGCGCCCTTCCCGGGCACGGATACTTATTCTGTTGCGCCCTCTGTTGTCCCTTCCGTTTCAAAAGCAGCTGCCGCTGATGCAGCCGCATCGTCGCCGAGGTATTTGGCAATGATCTTTTCGTAGGTTCCGTCTGCGACAATGTCCTTCAGACCCGCGTTGAACTTATCCAGAAGCTCCTGCTCGTCCTTATTAAATACAGCAAAGCCGTACGGAGCGCCATCATTCTCCGTCCCTTCCACGATCTTCAGTGCCAGTTCCCCATCCTGGATGGAAGCGGCCATAATCGGGGTATCCTCAAAGCCGGCAACCGCCTGCCCGCCGAGAACGGCCTGATACATGGTCGGTGAATCTTCATAATAGGTAATCGTAAATCCATACTGATCCTTCAGGCTCTCCGCGTAGGCAGCACCCTGTGTCCCTGTTTTGGCTCCCACGGTTTTGCCCTTCAGATCATCAAAACCGGTGATATCGGACTTTTCAGAAGTAAACATGGACTGTGTCGCCATGTAATAACCATCGGAGAACATCCATCCGCTTTGCTTTCTTTCGTCTGTAATAGAAGCACCGGCGATCATACCGTCTGCCTGTCCTGCCTGGCAGGCTGCAATAGCTGAATCCCAGCCGAGGCTGTTCAGTTTGTAGGTAAAGCCCTGATCCTTTGCGATGGCTGCCAGGAGATCTACGTCAATACCAACAAACTCACCGCTCTCATCCGTATACTCGAACGGTTTGAATACCGTATCCGTTGCAATTACGTAGTCGGCATCCCCCGACGCATCCTCCGCAAATGCAGTAAACCCCATGCAGCTTACAGCCATAGCCGCGCTTAAAATTACCGCCAGTGTTTTTTTCATTTTGTACACACTCCTTCTTTAGAAATCCGGGCCTTTCCCGGCAGGCCTGTCCTGCCTTTTGCCGGCCGTGTGTGGGAAGCGGGAGCGTCCCCGTCTCCCGTTAAGGCAAAAGGCGCCGATATCACTTCTGTATATCGACGCCCTTGTCCGATGCATTAACTTTAGCACCTGCTCTATTAATCTGTCAATACTTATTGCAGCCGAAAGTCGGCGTTTGAGCATTTAATTTTCGATAATGCCCACAAAAATCAAATAATTTTTCCTTTTTCAGCTATTCCCGGTAAATCATTCGGACCCGCCGTCATCGTCTTCCGCCTCTGTTTACATCCAGTAACGGCATATCCGGATCGGCGTCATGTAATTCCAGGTGCTGATCTTAATGCCGCCGGCCGGGTACGGGCGGCTGTTGGAGGCATGTACGATCTGCCCGTTCCCGATGTAGATGGCTACATGGCTGGCGTAATTTGAACTTCCATAGAAGATCAGATCCCCAGGCATCAGGGAGGCGGTATTGGCCTCTACCAGGATCGGACGCTTGCTGCAATTTGCGCCGGTCCTCTGCCACTCCGCGAAGTGTCCCATTGTAATGCCGAATTTCTTATAAATGAGCATAGTGAAGCCGGAGCAGTCGGTTCCTCCCGTCAGACTTTCGCCGCCGTACACGTACGGATTGCCAATGTATTTAACGGCTTCCCTGGCGACTTTTGACCCCAGTGTATTGCCGGAGACCGTAATGTTTGATTCAGCTGTCACAATGCCATTTTTGTTCAGCGTATAGACCTTGGCCCCGACAGCAATCGTTACATTTTTTGCCTGAATTCCGGTTGGATAAAAATAATACTTCCGGCCGTCAATAACCTCAATGCCTGTCACCATAACACCGGCGCCTGTGAAGTAATAGGTGTTTCCGCTGATGGTCTTCCAGCCTGTCGACGCGACGCCGTTGACATAATAATACTTTTTTCCTCCCGATGTTTTCCATCCGCTGGATCCTGCCGACACAGGAACGATCGTCACTGCCTTTCCGTTGGATGCGAACTTATACTGATTGGAACCGATCACCCTGCTGCCGGATGTCTGTGCTTTCCCATCCTCGCCGAAATAGTAGGTTGCTCCGTTGACAGTGAGCAGCTTTCCGGTGACCATCCTGCACCTGCTGTCGAAATAATAAACGCTTCCGCGGATATTGGTTATCCCCTGCGCCAGCACGCAGTTGGGCTTCGCATAGTACGTATATTTGCCTGATTTGAAAAAGACGTCCCTGTTCAGGATGTTCGTTTTCTTATTCGCATAATAGTGAACTCCGTTCCAGACAATCCAGGAGCCCAGCCGGATACCGGGACATTTGCCTTCCTTTGCGCCCATGTAGTAATAATTGTTCCCTACCCTGCAAAGTCCGTACACACGCTTTCCGTTTGAATCTGTGCGGTAGTACTTTCCCTTTGTCTTAACCCAGGCGTTTTTCTTAATCGTTCCCTTCGCGCCGAAGCAGTAATACTCGCCGTTAATCTTCATCCACCCGGAAGCGGCATCTCCGTTTGAATTGAAGTAACAGGTATATTTTCCGATCTTTGTCCAGCCAACAGCCATGGCTCCGTCCGCACCCAGATACTTCTTACCCTTCCATTTTTTCACCAGAAGGGAACCATCCTCCTGCGCATAGTAGCTGCGCCCGCCAACCGAAAACCATGTATTCTTTACAACCTGTCCGGCTCCGTTCACATAATACCTTTTCCCGCCTGCAGACGCAAAGCTGTTGTATACCCTCCGATGCGAATTATTGTAAAAATACGTTCCGTTCTGTTCATCTACCAGGCCAACCTTGTTGGTCACACCGGTGTACTGGCCGTTCGAGCCGACCCAGCGGTAGCTGACCCACTGATTAACCGCCATGGAAGCGTCGGATTTGAAAAAGTACCCGTTGTATCTACCGCTGTAATCGGAAAGATTAATCCACTCGTTCTGCGCCAGCTGCCCGGTCTGGTTTTTTCCAAAGTATACTTTCCCATTCACACGGATCCATCCGTACTGGAGAACTCCCTCCGGGCTGAAAAAGTAGCGTTTCTTGCTGATCGTGGCAAATCCGGTGACCATCCGGCCATTCTTCGGGATAAAATAATAGCGGCAGATCTTGCCCTTGCTGTTTCGGATATTGGTCCATCCGGCTGCACGGACACCGTTCGTCCCGAAATAGTACGTATACTTTCCGACCCTCTGCCAGCCGGTGCGCATAACGCCATCATCGCCGAAGTAGTAGTAATTCTGACCTACCCTCTTCCAGCTGGTGTAGCGGACCCCATTCTTCGGATAGAAATAATAGCGCTTTCCGTCAATCGTCTGCCACCCCTTCAGCCTGCTGCCGTTCGAAGTGACATACACCCAGTTGCCTTTCTCTGTCTTCTGCCAGTTGGCGGAAGCACTGACCGGAAACAGAAACAGTGTCATCATAATAAATAGATAGAACACAGCCCAACGTTTTTTCATAACGATCCCCCTCAGGTTATTGCGCCTGCGCATGTTACAATTATATTACATTTTATTAAAATAATACTAATTTTTCTTTCCGATGTCAATATCGCGGATGAAATAATGATATTGACAAAAGCAGGGCAAGCCGCTAATTTATTTTAGTAAACAGCGCGCAAACCTCAAAGTTCCAGGAGGTTTTCAGCGCCTGATATAATTCCGGCATATATGACATGAGTGTCAAAAGTACCTTTTGCCGCTCATTTATGATTGCAGAAAGAGGGTACGTTCCATGCGTCTTCGAAATATTCCGGGCTCCCGCGAAGTCATTGCCTCCAGTCCCTTTGTCATCCACGAGGATGTCATGAGGGAGAAAAAAGGAACCTGGCATGAAATATTCGGCAACAATCATCCGATTTATCTGGAAATAGGCATGGGGAAGGGGCGCTTCATCTCTGACCTGGCCTTGCTGCATCCGGAAAACAATTATGTAGGAATCGAAAAATATTCCAGCGTACTTCTGCGGGCTATTCAGAAGCGGGAAGATATGGAAAATGTCAGCAATCTTTATTTTCTCCGGATGGAAGCCGAGGATCTTAATGAAGTCTTCGCTGAAAATGAAGTTGCAGGAATCTACCTGAATTTCTCCGATCCATGGCCCAAGGACCGCCATCGCAGGCGCCGGCTTGAAAGCCGTGAATTTCTCTCGGTCTACTTTCATGTACTGATCCCGGGCGGGAAAATCGAATTTAAGACCGACAACGATACCCTGTTCTCCTTTGCTCTCGGCGAAGCTGAAGAAAGCGGCTGGCCGCTCGAAGCTGTCACCTGGGACCTGCATCACGATGAAAAACTGAATGCGGGAAACATCATGACGGAATACGAGGAGCGTTTCAGCACCCGCGGAAATAAGATCCACAAAATGATCATCACAAGGCCGGCGGTGCCAAAAGACCTCCTGCCGGAAACGTCGGAAGAAAACAGCGCTGAGAAGGCAGCGGGCTTTGCACGGGAAAAACAGTAAAAAATAATAATCCGCGGCAGCAAAAAAGTTGAAAATCTGCTTGCTTTTTATGAAAAGCTATATTATAATACGTTTTGTTCGTCGGGCAGACGGACAAACAAAATGATAAATGCGCTATTAGCTCAGCTGGTAGAGCACCTGACTCTTAATCAGGGTGTCCAGGGTTCGAGCCCCTGATGGCGCATTAAAGACACTGGTTTTGCAGACATAAGAGCTGCGGGGCCGGTGTTTTTTTAATGCCTGCTTTTATGTCTGGGTCCGTCTCCACCGCAAAGCCGGCGGAC
>ONLK01000099.1 GCA_900318615.1 uncultured Eubacteriales bacterium | reverse complement strand
CGCGGTCGGACACAATCCGATCTGTATCATTGTGCCCTGTCACAGGGTAGTTGGTACAAACGGAAGCCTGACCGGATATGGCGGAGGAATTTTAAGAAAAAAAGCGCTCCTTGAACTGGAAGGTGTGGATTTAAGCCGGTACACGATTCCGAAAATAGGAGCGCAGGGGCAGAATCAGAATGCCCTGTCCCTTGCCGTCAAATCCATAAACGGTAACTAATTGCTTCGCCCAGATGCCACGCAGTTCATCCGCGCCTCTTCGATGATGGAAACACAACACCGCCACAACGAACGTCAGCGCCGGTATATGCTGAACAGATGCGAAAAAATCCCCGGCTCCAAAAGAAGCCGGGCGAAACGGATAAGATTTCAGTTATTCGGTTTCAGAGAACTCCCGTTCTTCCGGGAGGCTCGGTACGATAAATTTCTTGTTGGTTACTGCAATGGCCAGCCGGGTTCTGTTGGCGTATCCTGTTTTGGATAAAATGTTGGAAACATGGTATTTGACGGTTCTTTCCGATATATCCAGTCTGCCCGCGATTTCATCGTATTCCAATCCGTCGCAGATCAGTCGCAGTACTTCGATCTCCTTTGGCGTCAGATCCGTGCTGTCGGCCAGCCCCAGCTTCACCTTCGGCGTTTCGTTCGGAAAAAGATGTTCGCCCGCCATCGTCCGGTCAATCACGTCGATCAGCGCTTCCGGACTGATATCCTTATACCAGAAGCTGTCAACCCCGGCTGCTCTGGCACGTTCAAGGTAACCCACCTCGACCATGGATGTGACGATGATGATCTTGATTTTGGGAAACTTGGTCTTGATTTCTGCGGCAGCCTCAATGCCGTCTTTATTGCCCAAAGTGCAGACATCCATTAGAATCAGGTCAATGTTCTGCTGGCAGCATTTCACGAAAGCAATATCCGCTCCGTTCAGACTGGCGGCCAGCTCATATCTGCCGCTGTCGAAGAGCGTCCGCTCCATGTTTTCACGGGGCATCCGCTGATCTTCTACGATAAGAACCCGTTTCATTCTGTACTCTCCTTTATCGCTGGCAGAACCACCGTTAACGCAAAACTCGGCTTCGACTGTATTTCCATCGTACCGCCAAGGTCCAGGACATGACGGTACAGGTTGCGAAGCCCGCCTCTGGGAATAATCTCGGTTTCGGGAGGTCTTCCGTCATTTGTGATCCGCACGGAAATGCTGTCTTCCTTTTTCTCCACCGTGATATATAATGTCGCTGCTCCGGCATGGCGCACGCTGTTCGTCAGACATTCCCGCATGGCAAGAATCACAACACCCCGGAGGTCCGCCTGCCCAGGCAAATCTCCGGACAGATTTACTTTTACGCCGATTGCTCCGGCATCATGCAGAAATTCATCCAACTCACTGTGCCCCTGCGGACAGGCATTATCATATTTGATGGCGCTGACCGCCTGGCGGAACAGATTCATGGCATTTTCTGTTTTCTCCGTCCCATTATGATTGAGAATATGCCGTATGGCAATCAGTCCCGCTCCCATATCATCATGCAGCTTCGTCTTGGCAGAGAGCACTTCTTTCTCTCTTGTAAGAGCCAGCGCATTGTCGGAAAGCCATTTCAGTTCGCTGGAAATGGATTTCAGCTTCCTGATCTGCGCTTTCAGCTCAAGATTTTTATGGTACAGCTCCGTGACATCCGAAAATACGGCTTCCGTATACAAGACGCCGTCCGAAGCTTTCACCTCGTTCTGCCGGTAACGCCATACTTTGCCGTCAGGGAAAAGATAGGTCTGCCTCTCTCTGGAAACCTGCGTCACGCTGCTGCCCGCATCGCAGTTTGACAGTGCCGCCTGCAGTTCTGCGAGCGTCTGGAGATCACTCCGTGAAATTGTGCGGAATAAGGAATCCATTTGCCTGTTGCACAGCTTCACGCTCCCGGACGGCGCAAAATAGCATATGCCGTCTGGCAGCATATCCAGTGCCTGTTTGATGGAATCGCTGCTGAGTGTCTGCTTTCCCATCCTTTGCAGCTCTGCAAGCTCCCATATCGTCAGACAATCTGCCGCAAACAAAATGCTCCAGAGCAGCCACACAGGGAGAGGCAGCCATGTTTTGTACTCCAACCCTTTTCCAATCTTTGAAAAGGCTTCCAACAGCACGGACAATAAGATAAACAGGAACAGAAACACGAAGAAATGCAAATATCCTTTCCATTTGCCATGCTGTCTCCCAAATGACGCAAGCAGCAGGAAAAGGGATAAAACCAAGGAAAGGAACATAGCGGTCAGCAGTATCGATTGTGCCGATGCTGATGACAGATAAAAGCTCTTCATGCCTGTTCACCCGCCTTTCCGATGCACATAGAAAAGCGCCACACGCCTTCTTCATGAACACAGGTGTCGGCAAGCCCGGAAAGCGCCGTCAATTCAGTTTCGCATTCTGCCTGCAGATAAAAGATAACGGCGTCTTCAAGGCTGCGGGCTTTCAGCCAGATAAAACGAATGTCATCGATCGCAGCTTCCGTCACAGCTTCAAAAAAGTCATAGACACGGATCGCATCTTGGATATGGATGCTGTTTTGCCCCGGAATATCAATGGCACACTCCACACCCATGAGCTCCAAATTGGCTAAGGACTCATCAAGACAGGCGGAGAGCTCGGCTGTATCCGTTACATCGTCCCTTTCACCGATAAACATGAGATTCCCCCGGCGTTTAATGTATGCGCCGATCACCGCGGCTTTGGCAAGCAGACGGTGGCGGATTTCCGGAGCGGATTCCGCTTCATATTGCGAAAGAAGCTGATCGAGCAGGTCGGTTTGATGTGCGGTTTGTGCCTGCAGCCGGTCATACAGTCTGTTCTTTTCCCGGACTGCGTTGATCTTTACCTTGGTTTTATAGTTTTCCTGCTCTACCTCATTGCTTTCCGAAATGGTTTTTCTGTTTTCCTCCAGCTTTTCCAGAAGAGCGGTGATATCAGAAATATCTTCCTGCCACAATACATAACCACCATCAATCCTGCTGCTTCTGATCAGGGTTCTGCGATCCGGCATCACCGCGCCTTTCTCTGCTAAACGTATCATTTCCTCCGTCAACTTTGGAGCATTGGATGATGCGTAGCGGATATGACCGTCCGTATCTGCAATCTGTGCTCCTATGGATCCGGCCTCAAACAAAGCCCTATAACCGCTATTCGTCTGAATCAGTCCGCACTGAATACAAGATTCCAGAATTCCGGTATACATCAGACACTGCACCGCCGTGACGTCTCCGCCAACGAGTCGCATCCATTCTGCGCCACCGGCATAGATCAGGGCATATCCGACCGAGCATATTAACAGCAGAACCGGCAGATATTTTTTCCTTTGCACGAGCCGGCACTTAATGAGCATGATGATAAATGCTGCGAAAGCACAAATAATTTCCCAGCCGATGACGAGATAATATCCTGCTTCATACCCCGGGTGATCATCCGTCCATACCTTTCCTTTCGGGAAGGAAAAGACAAGCTGATGGAAATCATTTGTCAGCACCAGCAGCAGGCAGAGCACCGTAGGAATATAAAGCAGCAGCGTCAATTCAGGCAATTTAGAGTTCACGGACTTGCCAAGGGAGATGGCTACAAACACAGAAAACAGCGGGATAAACAGCATTGGCAGATAATACCAGTACCATAGCTGCCGTTCGATTGTGATATCAGCCGTAAAATAGTATTTCGTTGAACGGATAACAAACCAGGAAGCCATTAATCCGGCGATGGAAATCAGATAACGGCGCACCTGTGTCTGAATAATCCGGTTACGCACGGATATCCCCCATCCGATATAAAGGGCGATATAGATCAGCGAGCGGGCGATTCCTCCGGGAACAATCCATATATCGTACTTTGCCAATACACGTAAAACAATCGCGCAGAAAACCATCATGGATACAAGAAAGTATATTTTCAGATTTTGTTTCGTCATGCGGGAATACCTTTTTCTATGTCAGATATGTTCCTCGATGCAGGAACCTCCCTGCATGTCCCGCTCATCCTCGTGCTCCACAACATATCCCGCATGAAAGGCAGCATTCACCTCCGCAAGCTCCATTTTGCCCTCAATGTAGGCATCATACATCTTGAGGATTCCCGGAGCGCATCCGTCGCATAGCCCG
>ONLK01000087.1 GCA_900318615.1 uncultured Eubacteriales bacterium | reverse complement strand
AGGAACCTCCCTTTATCAGCTCAAAAGCTCTTACTATCAGTATGCGGAATTCATCAGTGAAATGTCTCAGGCAGCGGCGGATGGAAGCATTGCCGCGGCACTTCATGTCACACAGGACTGTGCTGCCGATATTGCCCAGTCCGGGACGGAGGTTCAGAATGCATTCAGCGAAAACATTCAGGCATTGACAGACCTTTATCATCAGGCACAGGCTCAGACCGAAGCGGTGACCGAGACTCCCGGTGCTGACGATTTCGGCGGCGGAGGAGAACCGGGCGATGATACTTCCGACACAAACTTCCAGGAACTGATTAAGGCGAAGGAGGATGAAATAAAGGAAACCCAGCTTCAGATCCGGGAATCAAACCTTGCCCTGAAACAGTATGATGAGAAACTGAAGGACAAAACAGTAACCGCGACAGTCAACGGGGTGGTCACCAGTGCCGGAACCGTCGACGGGGGCGACACGGATAATTTTATTGTCATCAGCGGTGCCATGGGAATGTATCTGAAAGGAACCATCAGTGAGACAGATCTGGATAACGTTCATAAGGGAGATACGGTAACTGTCACAACGTACGATACCGGTGAGTCCTATACAGCTGAAATAACGGAAATATCTCAATATCCGGCATCTTCGGACAGCACCTCCGGTTACTCGTACGGGAGCAGTAACACCAACTCATCGCAGTATCCTTTTTACGCCTACATTGAGGACAGCAGTGCACTGTCCGAAGGAGACTGTGATTATAAAATCAATAAGGATACGCAGGTACAGGGACTCTATATTCCAAACTACATGATACGGACCGATACGGTGGGAAGGACGTACTGCTTCATTCAGGGAGCAGACGGACTTCTGAAGCAGGCTTATGTAAAAACCGGTCAGGACATGTACGGCATGTATACGCAGATACGAAGCGGACTGACGGAGAATGATCTGATCGCATTCCCGTATGGTCGGGCAGTAAAGGAAGGCGCCCAAACAAAGGAAGTAGATACACTGAGCGGTATGGAGAACTATTATTAAGGCTGCCAGGGCTTGGCGGGACAGGCTGCCGGCTGCAGGCATGGGATAGAACTTCATACGAGGAGGTCATAAAATTGCTGGAGAATATAAGACTGGCATTTCGTGGCATATGGTCACACAAAATGCGCTCTTTTCTTACTATGCTGGGTATTATCATAGGTATCGCAGCGATCATTGCCATTGTTTCGACGATCCGCGGCACCAATGAACAGATTAAAAACAACCTGGTCGGTTCGGGAAATAATACGGTGAAGGTACAGCTCAGTCAGGGCGGGTATGCCCTGGATATTTCCGATGCATCCTCGATTCCATCAAACATACCGATGGTTACGGAAGATACGCTGGAAAATATTAAAGCCATCGATACCGTAGAGTCCGTGACAGCATATAATTCCCGCATGGTATACGATAAGATATACTACAAGGACAATTCCATTTCCGAGCTTTATATATATGGAATAGATGATTCTTATTTTTCGACCTGCAGTTACATGGTGCGCACAGGACGGGAATTTTCCCAGGATGATTATACTAAATTCCGCACCGTCATGATCCTGGATACGAAGGCCGCCAACGGCCTGTTCGGAGACGAAAATCCGCTGGGAAAGGTTGTGGAGCTTTCCGGGGTGCCGTTTACGGTTGTCGGAGTCGTGCAGGAAAAAAGGATCTTTGAACCGCAGATTAATAGCATCGACGACTACTATACCTATAACAGCAGTGACAAGCATGGGTTTATTTACATTCCAAAAGCAGACTGGCCTATTGTCTATGATTATGATGAGCCTGAAAATGTTGTCGTGAAGGCTGCCTCGACGGATGACATGACAGATGCCGGAAAGAAAACGGCCAGCATTCTGAACCGCCGCATCAGGGATCTTTCCAGTGACTCGTCTGATACGATCAAATACTCGGCGGAGGATCTGCTGGAACAGGCGCAGAGCCTCCAGCAGCTAAGCAGCACAACCAACATGCAGCTGATCTGGATCGCCGGAATATCCCTGCTGGTCGGCGGTATCGGTGTTATGAATATTATGCTGGTATCGGTAACCGAGCGAACATCGGAAATCGGTCTGAAGAAGGCGCTTGGCGCGCGTAAACGCACCATTCTGGGACAATTCCTGACAGAGGCGGCCGTACTGACCAGCCTGGGCGGTTTGCTCGGCGTGGCTGCCGGCATCGGGTTTGCCTACATCATCCATCATGTGTCCGGCGTCGCGGTAGCGATTGACGTGCCGGCCTCCATCATCGCCGTTGCTTTTTCCATGGTTATTGGAATTGTCTTCGGATTCCTGCCAAGCGTGCAGGCGGCAAACCTTGATCCCATCGAGGCGCTGCGGCGCGAATAAAAAAGGCAGGGTTTCGGACAAGCGAATATTTTGTGAACGGCCCTGGGAATACTTGAAATCATGGTTGGGATATGGTATAGTGTGGGAGTTGCAGTAAAAATTCACGCGGGTGGATTCTGACTCATGGTGCCGCAACGGTTAGAGTGGGAAGTGAGATCCGCGGAAGAAAAACCAAAGGAGAAAGAAAATGAGCGTATTATCCATGAAACAGCTTCTTGAGGCCGGTGTTCATTTCGGACATCAGACAAGAAGATGGAACCCGAAAATGGCTCCGTACATCTACACACAGAGAAACGGAATCTATATCATCGATCTTCAGCAGACGGTAGGCCTGGTTGATGATGCTTACAAGGCAGTAGCGAATATTGTTGCAGACGGCGGCTCAATTCTGTTTGTAGGAACCAAGAAACAGGCACAGGATGCTGTTGCAGCAGAAGCAGAGCGCTGCGGTGAATTCTATGTAAATGAAAGATGGCTTGGCGGTATGCTGACCAACTTCAAAACCATTCAGAGCCGTATCAAACGCCTGAAAGAGATCGAGACCATGGAAGAGGACGGAACCTTTGATGTTCTGCCCAAGAAGGAAGTCATCGGTCTGAAGAAGGAAGAAGAAAAACTTCAGAAGAACCTTGGCGGTATCAAGGAAATGAAGAAGCTTCCGGCAGCAATCTTTGTTGTTGATCCGAAGAAGGAAAGAATTTGTGTTTCCGAAGCCCGCAAGCTGCACATTCCGCTGATCGGTATCTGCGATACCAACTGCGATCCGGAAGAGCTTGATTATGTAATCCCGGGCAATGATGACGCTATTCGTGCCGTAAAACTGATTGTATCCAAGATGGCTGATGCTGTTATCGAGGCTAAGCAGGGTATGGAAACTGCAGGAGCAGCTGAAGGCGCTGACGAAGAGGAAGCACCGGTAGAAGCGGTAGCTGATCCGGAATAATTCTGAACGACGGCTGGGGTGAAGTAATCGGCTTTGCCCCGGCTTCATTTAACTTATTCATCAGTTGATTATATGGAGGATTTTCAAATGGCTATTACAGCAGCACAGGTAAAACAGCTCAGAGAGACCACCGGTTCCGGCATGATGGACTGCAAAAAGGCTCTGACTGCTACAGACGGAGATATGGAAAAGGCTATCGAGTGGCTTCGTGAGAAAGGACTTGCAACTGCACAGAAGAAAGCAAGCCGTATTGCGGCAGAAGGCCTTGTTACACTTAAACTTAACGAGGATGCTACGAAGGGCGTTGCAGTAGAAGTAAACTCTGAAACCGACTTTGTTGCGGAAAACCAGAAATTCCGCGATTACGTGGCACAGGTTGCCGATCAGGCACTGGACACCACGGCAGCAGATATGGATGCATTCCTGGCTGAGCCGTGGAAATTTGACACATCCAAGACGGTGAAGGAAGCTCTTGCAGCAGAGGTTGCTGTTATCAGCGAGAACCTTCAGATCCGCCGCTTCAAACAGGTTGAAGAGAAGAATGGTTTTGTAGCAGGCTACATTCATGCCGGCGGCAAGATCGGCGTTCTGGTAGACATTGAGTCTGATGTCGTAAACGACGCCATCAGAGAAATGGGCAAGAATATTGCTATGCAGGCAGCAGCCATGAAACCGCAGTACACCAGCGACACGGAAGTGCCTCAGGAATACAAGGATCATGAGATTGAAATTCTCAAAGAGCAGGTAGCTCAGGATCCGAAGATGGCCAACAAACCGGAGAAGGTAATTCTCGGCGCTGTTATGGGCCGCCTGAACAAGGAACTGAAGGAAGTATGCCTGCTGGACCAGATCTACGTAAAGGCAGAAGACGGCAAGCAGAGCGTACAGCAGTACGTAAATCAGGTAGCCAAGGCAAACGGAGCAAAAATCACGGTAAAGAGCTTCGTTCGCTATGAAACCGGAGAAGGCCTTGAGAAACGCCATGACGACTTCGCGGCCGAAGTGGCGGCACAAGCCCAGGGCTGAGAAACACTGAAAAACGGTTAAGTAAATTTATTAGTGTATTCGTGTATACGCGCAGCTTAACATTCGTGCAGCTTAACATTCGTTTAGTTTAACATTCGTGCAGTTTAACGTCCGTGTAGTTTTACGGTTAAAGATACACAACAGATAAGAGAGCAAGAAAAATGAAGGGCTTCCGTCCGGTGAAAAACACTGACGGAAGCCTTTTTTAGTTTTCAAAATTCAGCATAGGCCAAACCTGGTTCCGCGAGCCTGCCTTGGTGTACATCCGGTGTAGCCATGGTCCAGGACGTTGCCCGAAATTTTATTGTGGTACAATATCGGATGACGTTCCGGCGCGGACAGGGTGAAAATCATTGCCCGGAACTTCATCGCGGCATAATATCGGTTGACGTTCCGGCGCGGCTAAGTTGAAAATCATTGCCCGAAACTTTATCGCGGCAATACTTCGGTGCATGGATTTGACGCGGCGTCCGCCCGGGCATTGCCCTGTTTTTCGCCGCGACTTGATTTAGGTTGTCGCTTCGGCGCGGCCGGACTGAAATCCATTGCCCGAAACTTCAACACGGCACTACTTCGGTGCATGGATTTGACGCGGCATTCGCCCGGGCGTTGCCCGCTTTTTCACCGCGGCCTTGCTTCGGTTGTCGCTCCGGCGCGGCCGGACTGAAATCCATTGCCCGAAACTTCACTGCGGCACAACTTCGGTGTATGGATTTGTCGCGGCAGCCGCCCGGGCGTTGCCCGCTTTTTCACCGCGGCCTTGCTTCGGTTGTCGCTCCGGCGCGGCCGGACTGAAATCCATTGCCCGAAACTTCACTGCG
>ONLK01000085.1 GCA_900318615.1 uncultured Eubacteriales bacterium | reverse complement strand
GATCATTACACAGAACAGGAGCAGCAGGCACAGGCGGTCCGGTTTTTTAATACCAGGGTAAAACTGAACAGCGAAAGTGAAATCATGCAGGCGATGCGGGAAACAATCTACAAGGTCATGGAGTCTTCCATCATGGCGAGGGACAGCGATACGCAGACGGATTTTGCCAGAATCATGGCGCGAGTATCCGAAAAAAAGCAGCTGGAGGAAACACTTCCGGGAGAAACCTTTGACCTGAGCGGCGGGGATGAGAGAATTGAGAGCTGAAACACAAAAAAGAGGGCAGCAGCCTAAGGCAGCCGCCGATCTGACGGCTGGAGAGAGCGCGAGGACGGCTGCTGAACTGACGGCTGGAGAGAGTGCGAGGACGGCTGCTGAACTGACGGCTGGAGAGAGTGCGAGGACGGCTGCTGAACTGACGGCTGGAGAGCGCGCGAGGACGGCTGCTGATCTGACGGCTGGAGAGCGCGCAAAGACGGCCGCTGATGGAACAGACAGAGAGAGCGCGGATAAGATCCGCCGCCTGATGTCCATGCGCCTTCGCACGGTTGCAGGCATGGTGAGAGGGGGCGGATGTCTGGCGGACATCGGAACAGATCATGCCTATGTCCCTGTTTTTCTCGTTGCTTCCGGACAATTTGAGCGTGCGCTGGCATTGGACATTAATGCCGGACCGCTGGAGCGCGCCCGGGAAAATATCCGGGAAGCCCGCCTGGAGAACAGAATCCGGACCCGGCTTTCCGACGGCATGGCCGCCCTGAATCCAGGGGAAGCTTCCACGGCGGTGATCGCCGGCATGGGAGGAGCTCTGACCGTACGGATTCTGGAAAAAGACCCGAAGGTGACGGCGTCTCTTGAGGAACTGGTTCTGCAGCCGCAGTCGGAAATTTTCCGTGTCCGGACATGGCTGTGGCAGTATGGATGGTATATTGACGATGAATCGATGGTACTGGAGGACGGAAAGTATTATCCGGTCATGCGCGCTGTACATGATGTGGAGATGGCGGAACAGCAGGCATGGGAGGACCATGTCCGCCGCGGCCTTTCTTCCTGTTTCGGGCCGAAGCTCCTGGAAAGGAAAGATGAAGTCCTGAAATCTTACCTTGAATGGGAGAAGCAGGTGAAGGAGGATGTCCTTCGCCAGCTTGACAGCCCGACGTCTGAGGGAGCGATGCTGCGAAGAAAGCAGGTAGAAGCAGAACTTGAGAGAAACAGGGAGGCCTGGAACAGAATAAGAGGCTGAAGAAAACAGGGAGGCCCGTAACAGAATCGTGGACTGAAGGCAGCTCGCTTTCACCTGCAGACAGGAGTATATATGAACAATAATGCAGATAGAATTGCAGATAAAAAAGCAGACATGGATTCAAAAAATATTGTACTGACCGTGGGTGGTGAGAAGCTGTTTTATCCGGAGGGGACATCTTACTACCAGATTGCACAGGATTATGAAACCGCGCACCCGGAGGAGGGCCGGATTCTGCTTGTCTCGGAAGGCAACCGGCTGCGGGAGCTTCGCAGCCGGGCAAAATACAGCAGTGAGCTTTCATTTATACGCTTTGCAGACGATGCGGGGCATCGCGCGTATCAGAGGAGTGCTACCCTGATGATGCTCCGTGCGCTGGCGGATGTTACGGGAGATGACCCCAGGTATGCCTGCACGGTTCATTTTATCGTAAGCAGCGGCCTTTACTGCACGCTGACCTCTCCGGAGCTGGTGACGGAGGAACTGCTGCAAAAGGTGGAAGCACGCATGGAACAGATGCGTGACCGGAAAATCCGGATTGAAAAGAGGAATGTCAGCACGGCGCAGGCTATCCGCGTTTTTCATGAAAATGGAATGGATGACAAGGAACGGCTTTTTGCCTATCGGCTGAGCTCGCGGACCAACATCTACGACATCGGCGGATATGTCGATTATTATTACGGGTATATGCTGTATGATACTTCGTATGTGAAACTGTTCAGCCTTCAGGCCTACCGCGATGGCTTTGTGCTCTGCATCCCGGATACGGACGCACCGGACCGGCTCCCGGCATTTGATCCGGTAGAGAAACTTTTTGACGTTCAAAATGAGTCCCTGAAGTGGGGCTCCCAGCTTGCCATTTTTTCCGTGGCGGATCTGAATGATGCGATCGTTCGCGGCGGAGCGAAGGATCTTATTCTCACGCAGGAGGCATATCATGAGCGGCAGATTGCCGACATTGCCCGGAGCATCGTCTCTGATCCGGCAAAGAGAATTGTCATGATTGCCGGTCCGTCCTCCTCCAGCAAGACAACATTTTCGCACCGGCTTTCTACGCAGCTTTCCGTGTACGGCATGACGCCCCATCCGATTCCGGTGGACGATTATTTTGTGGACAGGGAGAAGACGCCGCGCGATGCGAACGGAAATTATAATTTTGAATGTCTTGAGGCGATCGACGTTGAACAGTTTAATCAGGACATGAACCGTCTGCTGGCTGGAGAAAGAGTTTCCATGCCTGCCTTTAACTTTAAGACAGGAAAAAGAGAGTATAAGGGGAAATATCTGCAGCTTGGAAGCAATGATATTCTTGTGATCGAGGGAATTCATGGTCTGAATGACAAATTGTCCTATTCCCTGCCGCGGGAAAACAAATTCAGGATTTACATCAGCGCCCTGACCCAGCTGAATGTGGATGCACATAACCGCATTTCCACGACGGACGGGCGGATGATCCGCCGCATTGTCCGCGATGCCAGAACGCGCGGGAACTCAGCGCAGCATACAATTGCCATGTGGCATTCCGTGCGAAGCGGAGAGGAGCATTACATCTTCCCGTTCCAGGAAAGCGCGGATGTTATGTTCAATTCAGCACTGATTTACGAGCTTGCCGTGCTGAAGATCTATGCGGAACCACTGCTTTTCAGCGTGGACCGGAACAGTCCGGAATATACCGAAGCCAAACGCCTGCTTAAATTCCTCGATTACTTTGTACCGATCCCATCGGATGATATACCGGCGAATTCCCTGGTCCGCGAATTTATCGGCGGAAGCTGTTTTGATGTATAGCAGAAGAGAACGAAAAGCCGGCTTCTTCGGTTTGATGTATAGCAAAAGAGAACGAAAAGCCGGCTTCTGCGGTCTGATGTATAGCAGAAGAGAACGAAAAGCCGGCTTCTGCGGTCTGATGTATAGCAAAAGAGAATGAAAAAGCCGTCTCCCACGGGGGAGACGGCTGTGAGCAGAACTGTAAGCCGGGTTATGTCGTGAATGGTCATCTATCCAGGCCTGCCGTTACCGACAGGCTCAAGCGACCTACCTGAGACTGACGGGCCGCCATATGTCTCGTTGCGGTCTTGCTTCGAATGGGGTTTACATGTGCCCTTCCTGTTACCAGGGAGGCGGTAGTCTCTTACACTGCCTTTCCACCCTTGCCGGCCAGAGGCCGGCGGTTTATTTCTGTTGCACTTTCCTGGGAGTCACCTCCACCGGACGTTATCCGGCATCCTGCCCTGTGAAGCCCGGACTTTCCTCGTCTGGCACCTTTCGGCACAGCCAGCCGCGACCATTTATTCTACTCACGCGCTGCATTCTAACACAATTCATAACACAATGTCCAGTACAAATTCATTTCCGAAAGTGGGATCCGAAAGCGGAAACTCCAAAAAAGGAAACTCTGAAAAAGGAAACTCCGAAAACAAAACTTCCGAACATGAAAAACGGAATTTTTACCGGAAGTCAGATGTCCAGAAGACGGCTGTATTCGCTCAGGGCGCCGTCGGTATCATGGGCCAGTACTCTTTTGGCAAGAACCTTACCGAGCTGAACGCCTTCCTGGTCGAAGCTGTTCAGGTTCCACAGGAAGCCCTGGAACATAACCTTGTTTTCAAAATGAGCCAGGAGAGCACCGAGCGACTTCGGAGTGAGCTGTTCGCCGATGATGATACTGGAAGGACGTCCGCCCTTGAAGTTTTTATTGTTATTGGCATCTTCCTTGCCGCAGGCAAAGGCAACGATCTGTGCCGCAACATTTGCACACAGCTTCTGCTGACTGGTTGATCCCTGAATATCGACATCGTTTCCGATCTGGCTGTTCTTAAATCCGACAAACTGAAGCGGAACAATGTCCGTTCCCTGATGAAGAAGCTGATAGAAGGAATGCTGACCGTTCGTTCCAGGCTCACCAAAGATGACCGGTCCCGTCGGGTAATCGACCGGTTCTCCGAAGCGGTTGACGGATTTTCCGTTGGACTCCATGTCAAGCTGCTGCAGATGTGCCGGGAAACGGCTCAGTGCCTGAGAATACGGAAGAACAGCGGTCGCCGGATACCCGAGAATATTGCGCTCGTAAACACCGATCAGGGCGTCCAGCATATCCGGATTTTTCAGCGGATCCTTTTCCGCCGCCAGAACATCCTCCGCATGGGCTCCCTCAAGAAACTGCGCAAAGACTTCCGGCCCGAAGGCGAGAGAAAGGACCGCTCCGCCGACAGCGGAAGACGAAGAGTAGCGTCCGCCGATGTAGTCGTCCATATAGAAGGCATCCAGGTAAGAATCACTTTTTGCCAGCGGAGATGTTTCGCTGGTAACGGCGATCATATGTTTCGAAGGATCCAGACCGGCCCGGGTCAGGGCATTCTTAACGAAGGCTTCGTTTGTCAGTGTCTCCAGGGTGGTGCCGGATTTTGAAACAAGGATAAACAGGGAATGGGCAACGTCGATGGAATTTAAAACTGCGGATGCATCGTCCGGATCAACATTGCTGATAAAACGGGCTTCCATTTTCAGAAGACCGTGCTGTCCTGCCCAGTTTTCGAGAGCGATATACATGGCACGGGGGCCAAGATCACTGCCGCCGATACCAATCTGAACAACGGTTGTGAATTTTTCGCCGGCCGCATTTGTGATTTTTCCTTCATGAACCTTGTTAGCAAATTCCGCGATGCGTTTTTGCTGTTCAACATAAAAATCACGTTTGTCCACCCCGTCCGCCACTACATTTTTTCCAAGCTGTCCGCGGCAAAGCTGATGAAGAACCAGTCTCTTCTCACCGGTATTTACAACAGCGCCGTCGTAAAGAGTTTCAAATTTTTCGGAAAGCTGAGCCTCTTCGGCAAGCTTTTTAAGAGAAGCCAGGATATCGTCATCAACAGCCTTAGCCGCATAATTGTAGGCGAGCCCCTCCGCCATCGGGACACAGTATGTTTTTACGCGCTCAGCGCCGCTTTCACCCGACATAACGGCTTTCAGATCCGTTTTCTTTTTCACCTTCAGTTCTTTGTACGCGGAAAGCGTATCAAGGTTGTTCCAGTTCAGCATAATCTATCCTCCATTTTCTGTTAACGAAACGCCGCGGCCGGAGTCTGGCGTACCGGTATTTTTACGCCCATACCGACGGTTTCATTATAGCATCATTTTTCACCCGACGCATCCTGTGTGTCCGGGAGAATATATATTTATTTTAGTTTAGGGTTCACAGGGCAGGCATCTGATGA
>ONLK01000049.1:19246-27513 GCA_900318615.1 uncultured Eubacteriales bacterium | reverse complement strand
GTCCGCCTGCGTCTTTGAAACAATCATCAATGTCATTGTCAAAAGTACTGCTGAAACTCTGCTGAAAAACCTGCTCTTATGTCTGCAGATAAAATGCATTTCAAACACCCTCTGTGGAAGATCGCCGGCCGCCCGCTGAAGCGTCCGGCCCTATTCTGATTCGCTGGATTATTCCGTTAGATTTCAATTATACAACAGTTGATAAATAAGAGGTGTTCCCTTTATGAAATTCAAACAAAATTAATAATTTATGCAATTGACAGTTACAATTCCCGTTCTTTAGTGCTATAATAACACCGGTCGGTTAATACCTGTACTGGCTAAAAAAAATCATTGATCTTCTCCAATCAATGAACCTTCCCCTTAATAGTTATTGTTAATTTGTTTTCCGTATGAAAAGGATGGATCACAGGTATCGCGGATCTGTCCTTGGCACATTTTAATCTGCTCGCTTTTAACCGCGGAGGAAATTAACTTTTTGCAGTGAGGCGTAAGATTTTTATTCTCATTAATATATACTCCTTTTTCTGCAGGCAGAAGTCCGAAAGGGCTTCTGCCTGTTCCTTTTTTCAGGATTTTCCCGGCTGCAGCCCCACCGTTTTTCATTCTCCCGGTTGCAGGTGACGGCTGAATAAGCTATCATATTTTTCATCCACTTGTTCTTTATACATAAGGAAGGAGATTTTTTCAATGAGTGACGAAAGCCGGGTTCCGGGCGAAGAAAATACCGCTGCCACACCAGAACGCGGGCATTTTAAGAAGCACGAAAACCAGAAATATACGACAATTGCTTTTTATGTCATTTTTACCTGCGCCATTCTTTTTATTCTGCAGCGAATCAGCATTCACCTTCCTGAAATCGCTTCCGCGGTCGGTACCTTCTTCCATTATATTGGCGTGATACTGAAGCCTCTGCTGGCCGGATTCGTGATTGCCTATCTGCTTTTCCCTATTGTCCGATGGTTTCAGAAAATTCTGAACAAGGTTCCGCTCCTGCGCGGTCACAGCAAAACACACAACCGTGCTCTGGCCATTGCCATCACCGGGATCCTGACCGCCGTTGTGATTATCCTGCTGCTCAGCGTCGTCATATCATCGGCGGCCCATGAGCTCACGGCTGTTTCCTGGGACGCTCTGACGGATCTGATCCGCTCCGTCTCCCGTTCCCTGCAGAATACCTACAATCAGCTGACGGACTGGCTGAACAAGATGAATTTTGATTCAGAAACGCTGAGCAGTTTTGCCAATTCCCTGTCCAAAGCGCTCGGCGGCATCGCGTCCGCCATCGGCAGCCGCCTTACGTCGTCGCTTTCAAATATCCCCAGCTTCTTCACCAACGCCATCTTCGCGATCATTTTCGCTATCTACTTTCTGTCCGATTACAGAGGCCTTGGCAGGTACTGGGACCGCGTGCTCCGGGCACTGACGCCGGAAAAATTTTATAAGGGCTTCCATGTATTTTTGAATGATGCTGATCTTGTCTTCTCCGGCTACATACGCGGGCAGCTGATTGATGCAATTATTGTTGCCAGCATGATGGGGGCTGCGCTAACGTTCGAAAATGTAAAGTTCGGAATGATCATCGGTGTTCTGACCGGCATCGGCAACCTGGTTCCGTACGTCGGCCCGGTGGTAGCTTATGTCTGTGTCGTTGCCGTAGGCCTGCTGGAAGGGGATCTTAAGAAACTGATCATCAGCCTGGTCACTGTCTTTATTCTCCAGACAATCGACGGCAATATCATCAATCCAAAGCTGCTGAGCACCAACATCGACATTCATCCGATGCTTGTCATTGCTGCCCTGATCTTCGGCTCCGCCGTGGGCGGTTTTCTCGGAATGCTCCTTTCGGTCCCGTGTGCCGCCCTGATCAAGATATGGTTTGACCGCGGTGTGAATTCTCTCATGAAAAAGCGTGCACTCCCGGAAGCATCCGAAAAAGAAAAACGAAACAATCTATAATGTTTCCGTAAATTTTCAGTAAATCTTTGTGATTAATAAATGTCTTTTTTCCTTGCATGCCGTTTGGCAGAAACGTATAATGGAAAGCTGAATAACCACTAATCACTCACTAATCATTCTTAATCATTCAGCCAGACGCAAAGCGTCTGTGCGGTACGTTCAGCTTTAAGCTGTCTGTGCAGCTTCCGGGCAGCTTCCGGCTGGCGCCGCAGGGAAAAAGGAGGAAATTATGGGAAATATGAACGGGCCTATTCGTGACGCAAGGAAACTTGGGGTCCCGAAGATGCTTCTGCTTGGTCTTCAGCACATGTTCGCCATGTTTGGTGCGACCATCCTGGTGCCAATCCTTGTGAACAGTTATTTTGAGGACGCCATGGGCGAGCCGCTGACGAGAGGTCTCACGGTTTCAATCACACTTTTCTGTGCCGGTTTCGGTACATTGCTTTTCCATCTTCTTACCAAATTCAAGGTACCTGCCTTTCTTGGAAGTTCTTTCGCTTTTCTCGGCGGTTTCGCCACAATCGCAAATTTAAAATCCGGTATTTACGCGAATATGAGCGCCAATGAAAAGGCCGCCTATGCCTGCGGCGGTGTTGTTATTGCCGGTCTGCTTTATCTTGTTCTGGCTCTGATTATCCGGCTTGTCGGTGTCAAACGCGTCATGCGTTTCCTGCCGCCGGTTGTCACCGGCCCGGTTATCATCTGCATCGGCCTGAGTCTGGCCGGATCCGCCGTGTCAAACGCCTCCACCAACTGGGGACTGGCTCTGATTGCCCTGGCCGTTATCATCATTTTCAACATCTGGGGCAAGGGCATGTTCAAGATCATTCCGATTCTGATGGGCATTATCATAGCCTACGCTGCCGCCCTGATCTTCCATGCGATGGGAATTCACAATCCGGACGGCAGCGCTATCCTGGATTTTTCATCGATTGCAGGTGCGGCTGCCATCGGCCTTCCGACCTTCCAGCTGGCTAAATTCGATGTTACTTCCATTCTGGTGATGGCCCCGATTGCCATCGCAACCATGATGGAGCACGTAGGCGATATCTCTGCTATCAGTGCAACGGTCGGCGAAAACTACATTGAGGATCCGGGTCTTGATAAAACGCTGCTGGGCGACGGTCTTGCCACCTCTCTGGCCGGTCTGCTCGGCGGCCCCGCCAACACAACCTACGGCGAAAACACCGGTGTCCTTGAACTTTCCAGGGTTTACGATCCCCGGGTTATCCGTCTTGCTGCCGTATACGCTGTGATCCTCAGCTTTTTCCCGAAGGTCAGCGCTCTGATCTCCACCATGCCGAAATCCATCATCGGCGGTGTCAGCTTCATGCTTTACGGAATGATTTCCGCCATCGGTGTCCGGAACATGGTTGAAAACAAGGTGGATCTGACGAATTCCAGAAACCTGATCATCGCCGGCGTCATCTTCGTATGTGCCCTTGGCTTCACGGACGGCATTACCTTCCATGCCGGCGGCGCTACGGTTAACCTCACCGCACTCGCCATCTCCGCACTCGCAGGCATCCTTCTGAACGCCATCCTTCCGGGCAACGATTATCATTTCGGAATAAACAAAAAAGGTGATGAAAACCGCGGCCTGCACCTGGATAGTGCTGAAAAAGAATAATCCCCGGCCTTGTGTTTTTATCCTCTTTCTATTACAAAAAACCAGCCTCCCGGCTTTGCCGGAAGACTGGTTTTTTTCAGCATATCGTAAAGCAGACCATATTGATCATAGATCCTGCCGCTCCCCGGGCAGTTCCCCTTGTCCGCAGCTTAATCTTTTGTTTCTGTTGTTGTTTCTGTTGTTGTTTCGGCTGCAGCTTCCGTGGCCGCATCGCTCTGCTCTTTAGTCTTTTTTTCCGCGGCAGGTCCGGTTTGTGATTCCGTGGCACTTTCTGTTATTTCTTCCGGCCGCAGCTCACTTTCTGTCTCCGTTTCACGGACGGTTATGACGGCGTTGTCGCGGACGAACTGCATGACCCTGGACATCAGCAAAGATACACGGATTTCCTTTTCGCCAAAATCGTTCCGGAAGTTTTCCACATCATCGCCATAGCCCATAGTCTGAGCGTACTGTCGGCAGCCTTCCTCGTATTCTTCATCGGATACTTCCATCCCTTCTGTCTCGGCGATGGCCTTCAAAATCAGTTCCTGCTGAAGTCCTTCTTCCGCGTTTTTCTCTACCGCAGCCTCAAAGGAAGCCTCATCCATGCCCATGGTCTGCTGAAGGAAATCATCGGTACTCATTCCGTAGCGCGCCGCCATGTTCTCATAATACTGTGTGATCTGATATTTACTGTACGCCATCAGTTCCGGAGGATAGGAGCTGATCTTGCAGGTATTGTAAAGAAGGGTCATCAGCTCCGTGTTGATTTCGTTTTCCTGTTCCTCTTCCTTCTGGGCCTGCACCTGTTCTCTCTGGTAATCGCGGTAGCCTTCCACCGTGGAATAGCTGCCGTCACTGATTTCACTGATCAGCTCGGATGTGATTTCCGGGGCCCGGCGGATGGAGTTTATTTTTACTGTAAACACAACTGCCTTTCCGGCCAGCGTGCTGCTCACATAATCCTCCGGGAATGTAAGGTCAAGATCAGTGGTGTCCCCGGCTTTCAGACCAAGGAGCCCTTCTTCAAATCCGTCAATGAACGTGCCGGATCCGATGGTCAGATCCTGTCCCTTTGCTGTTCCGCCTTCAAATTCATTTCCGTCAATTTTTCCGATATAATCAATGTTAACAATGTCTCCTCTCTCCACAGTTCCGTCCGGCACATCCGTATAGTCTTCTGCGGGAATAGCCGCGCGCAGTGCGGCATCAATATCCTCGTCGGTGACAGTGATCTCATCTGTCTCAACCGGGAGCTGCCTGTACTGCCCGACGGTCACATAGTCCAGTGCCCGGTAATCCGGACGTTCTGTCACGGCAGTGCTTTCCGTTTCCGACATAGCTTCTGTAATGCTCCCGGCATCTTCCGTACCCGTTTCCGCCGATGTCCTGTGGGTTGAGGATGCTTCCGAAGCCGTTTCTGAAACGATTTCGGAAGATCTTTCAGATGCTGCCTCTGCATCTGCCTTCGTTTCGGATTCCTTATCAGTTTCTTTCGATGCTGACGGGGAGGCCGCCGCCGGTGTCAGTGCCGTCATCCCCAGACAGCCGGCCAGTAGGATGGCCGCGATTTTTCTTTTCATTCTTACGTCGTTCCTCCACGAACCGGTCTGCAGCCGGATGGACATTCCGCCCGGCAAGGCCGGCCGACCAGTTTTTTTTCTTATACGCCTTACTGTTCTGTGCTGCTTTCTGCTGCCTCTTCCGTTCCGCCGGCGGCTTCGGTTACCGCTTCCGCCCCTTCTGTTACAGCTTCGTCTCCTTCCTGTGTGATGACTGAGTTGTCCTCGACAAACTTCAGAGCTTTCTCCATCAGCAGATAGCGCGTAAATTCTTCCTGATCAACACTTTCCTTAAATTGATCCACATCCGTGTATCCGAGTTTTTCTGCCTGTTCTTCAACAGATTGATCATACTCCTCGTCGGAAATTTCAAGTTTTTCCTTTTCCTCAATAGCCTCGAGAATCAGCTCCTGATCCATCTCTACCCTGGCTTCCTTCTCAAGCTCCGTGTTAAAATCATCCATTGTCATGCCGGAGCTTTCAACCATGTCTTTCAGATTTATTCCGTAATAGGACGCATAAGTCTGATACTGCCGTTTATACAATGCCGTATAGTAATCGAAAAGTCCGTCCGGATCGCTGTCCACCGTACAGGTATCCATAAGCTTCGTGAGGATCTGGCTGCGGATTGCACTCTCCCGCGCATCTTCCTTCTGCTGGACCAGCTGATCCTTTAAATACGCTTTATAATCGTCAACCGTCGTATAATCACCGTTGGTGATCTCTTTGATCAGATCATCGGTAATTTCAGGAAATTCCTTGATAGAATTCACGGTTACTGTGAAAACCACCTCCTGGCCGGCAAGATCCTCCGAGTAATAATCTTCCGGGAAGGTGAGATTAAGATCAAGTGTCTCGCCCACCTTGGCACCGATCAGCCCATCTTCAAATCCATCGATGAACGTGTTGGAGCCGATGGTCAGATCATAGCCCGATGCGGTACCTCCGTCAAATGCTTTTCCGTCTTTTTTGCCTGTGTAGTCGATGTTAACCACATCACCCTCCTGAACAGGCCGGTCGGTAACCTCCGTATAGTAATCGGTGCCGATACTGCTGTTCAGGGAAGCCATAACTTTATCATCGGTAACTTCCGTGCTCTGCCCCTGCAGCGTAAATCCTGTGTACTGGCCCAGTGTCACATAGTCCAGAGCCTTGTACTCCGGTCTGTCCGGAACCGTAATTTCTTCTTCGGTTGAGCCCTCTGAAACTGCTTCCTCCGGAACTTCCGTTGAATCTTCCGTAATGCTCTCCGAAAAAACCTCTTCTTCCGCAGATGCATCGCTCACATCTGCTGCCAGTACGGTGCCGGAAAGCGCCGCCATGCAGATACTTCCAGTCAGTAATGAAATCATCCATTTTTTATTCATTTTTTGATAATCCTTTCCCATTCAACGTCTGTGCCGGACCCGCCGGCAGGCAGGATCTATGTTTCCAAATATACCCCTGTTCTCAAAAGTATATCATATCCTTCCGGCTTTGCCACCTTCTTATCTTTCTTAAATTATAATGATAAATGATGCCGCGGGCGGGTCCCGTTTTTGATTGCATGTTTTATCAGATGATGTTAGAATTATATGAGTTTACCGGCGCTGCCGGTCGTAAAGGAGAGAAAAAATGTCAACACTTACGATTGTTTTGCTTATTATCCTCGCGGTCCTCGTTGTCGGACTGATTGTCCTTTATTTTGTCGGCAAGAAGCTTCAGAAAAAACAGGCGGCTCAGCAGGAGCAGATGGAAGCTTCTCAGCAGACGGTTACCATGTTTGTCATCGATAAGAAAAAATTGCCGCTGAATAAATCCGGTCTTCCGCAGGTTGCTATTGATCAGACTCCGAAACTGATGCGGCGTTCAAAGGTTCCGGTTGTCAAGGCGAAAATCGGTCCGAGAACCATGACCATGATCGCGGATGAAAAGGCTTACGATCTGATCCCGATAAAAAAGGAAGTTAAGGCGGTGATCAGCGGCATGTACATCATGGATGTCAAAAAGCTTCACGCTCCGCTGGAAACGCCGCAGAAGAAAAGGGGCTTCCTTGCAAGACTTCGCGGCAGGGCTCAGAAAACCGTAGATGAAGCCGGCAGGGAAGAAGCGGCGAAGAAAAACAGGAACGCAAAATCAGGCAAAGGCAAAAAATAAACTCAGCTTTTGTAACCGATACGATGAAAAAAGGCCATCTCATTCCCATTTCTGCAAATGGATCTGCGATGGTCTTTTTATTTGACCTTTTCTCACGCTTTTAGCGTTACTCAATATTCAATTCCATCATCTGTTCCATCAGCGGGATTTTGGATGGATCGCTGTTCTCAAACGTAATGGATCCCGGACGGGTTTCCTTCTGCAGCCACCCCCGTTTTCCCAGCTGTCGGTGAAGTTCTCTTGCCGTCCCTTCGCTTCCGTCAATCACCGGGATGTCCGGTCCAGCAATTTTCCGGATCTGCGGACGGAAGAACGGATAATGCGTGCACCCCAGCACAATGGCATCGATCCGGCCGCTCTCCAGATATTTTCCCAGCAGATTTTGAAGATACTGTTCCAGCCCGGGGCCTTCGAAAATGCCCCGCTCCGCGAATTCCATAAGCCCCGGGCACGGCAGTGCGTACACATTGGCCTCCGCCTCAAACCTTGCCAAAAGATGGTGAAGCTTATCTCCCTTCACCGTCAGCGGTGTCGCCATCATGATAATGTTTGGATTCTTTTTCATGAGAACCGCCGGCTTCAGCGCCGGCTCAATTCCGATTATCGGAATATCCGTATAGATCTGCCGGAGCACACCGATCGCCGCCGAAGTCGCCGTGTTGCAGGCAACGGCGATGGCCTTGACGCCGCGTCCATACAGGTACTCACAGATATGCTTCGAAAGGGTCTGTATTTCCTCCGTATTCTTCGTTCCGTACGGTGCATGGGCGGAATCTCCGTAATAAAGGAAATCCTCCCCGGGCAGCTGTTTTACGAATTCTTTCAATACCGAAATTCCGCCGACTCCGGAATCAAATACTCCGATCGGCCGGCCGCACATCTCTCTGGATTCTTCATCGTTGTTCATTTCTTCTGATTTCTGCCTCCGGTATTCAATATATGATTACCGTGTCAAAAGTCCGCCGCCACGCATGCTTGCATGCGAGTGGTGGCAGGACTTA
>ONLK01000049.1:0-19205 GCA_900318615.1 uncultured Eubacteriales bacterium | reverse complement strand
TTGACACTCCTATCAATATATTTTCAGTCAAAGTAAACCGGCTCCCCTTTCAGGAACGCATAGCGCACCGGCTGCGGTTTTTCAAACCGGGCAGCTCCGCTGGTTCCCTCCGTGAGAGCTGCCTTGATTTTCTCCACATCTTCCTTCGGTATCAGCAGGTCCAGCTGCGCGCTGTCCGTGTACCGTGAATCGGCGATCTTCACATTATTCTGCGCACAGATATACTGAATCCTGCCCAACCCTGTGTAGTCTGTAACCACGGTCAGCTTTTCACCGTCCATCCTGTCCAGAATCACACAATTCTTCAGTCCTTCCTGCACTGCCCCCGAATAGGCACGGACCAGTCCGCCCGTTCCCAGAAGCGTACCCCCGAAATAGCGGGTAACAACCGCGCAGATATCATGAAGGCCGGCTCCCCGGATCACATCCAGCATCGGCCGGCCGGCGGTTCCCTGCGGTTCCCCGTCATCGCTGCACCGCTCCAGAGGCGGATCGTTTCCGATCACATATACCGGACAGTTATGTGTCGCATTCCAGTATTTTTTCCGGATATCCGCGATAAATGCTTCCGCCTCCTGCACGGACCGTGCCGGTGCCACGGTACAGATAAACCTTGATTTTTTTTCTTCTATTTCGGCGCTGCCGCCTGTGTAAAGGATTCGGATGCTTCCCATATCCTGCCCCCGTAACGCGCATATACTTTTCCGAAAGATTAATAATAAATTAGTCTGTTCGGACGTCCGTTTTAGAATTTTTCCGATAAACTTTAATTGACTCTTTGAAACAGGCGGGATATCTTTATCCCGGTTTCTATACGTATTCTATACCAACGACAGTTTACAATAACTGTTTCATCCGTACAAGATGCAGATGCTAAAGAAAGGTTTCCCATGTACGCTGACATTTACTACATGCGCAGGCCGCGCAGGCGCAAAAGGCGCTCCCCCGGCCGGATACTTCTTAAAACATTAAAAATCATCCTTCTGATTTTGCTGGCTGTGATCGTCTGCGGAGGCGTTATCGGAATCTTCTATATCCGCCAGACCGTTCAGGATGCCCCCGATATCAGTCAGATCACCATCGCACCGACCGAATCGGCCTCCTATATCTATGATTCGGAAGGAAATAAAACGCTCAAACTGACACTTCCGGAATCCAACCGGGATCTGGTAACCATCGACAAAATTCCGGCGGATCTGCAGCATGCGTTCGTAGCCATTGAAGATGCGCGTTTTTACCAGCACAACGGGGTCGATGTGCGGGGAATTATCCGGGCTGCCTGGACCGGTCTGAAAACCGGAAGCTTTTCCGAAGGGGCAAGCACCATCACCCAGCAGCTGCTGAAAAATACCGTTTTCACGGACTGGACCCGTGAAAGTACCTTCAAGCAGCGCCTGGACCGCAAAATTCAGGAACAGTACCTGGCCATAAAGCTGGAAAAGGTGCTGAACAAGGATCAGATCCTGGAAGATTATCTGAATGTCATCAATCTGGGGGCCGGCTGCTACGGTGTACAGGCGGCCAGCTATAAGTATTTCGGCAAGGATGTATCCGAACTGACCCTCTCCGAGAGCACAGTTATTGCCGGAATCACACAGAATCCGACGAAATACAACCCGATCACACATCCGGAGGATAACGCAACGCGCCGGCAGAAAGTGCTGGATGCCATGCTTGCCCAGAACTGGATCGACTCATCGGAATATGAAAAGGCCCTGGCCGACGATGTTTACAGCCGCATTCAGTCCAACAATATCAGCGAAGAAAGCAGCGACAGCTCTTCCTCCGTCTACACCTATTATGAGGACTCCCTGATCAATCAGGTAATTGAAGATCTGCAGGCCGTCCGGGGATATACTTACAAACAGGCCTATAAGGCAGTTTACACCGGAGGTCTGAGCATCTATTCGGCCCAGGATGACGCTGTGCAGGCCATCTGTGATGAGGAGTTTGCCAACGGAAGCAACTTCCCGGACGGTACGGAAGTCGGAATCGACTATGCCCTCAGCGTTTCGGACAGCAGCGGTCAGATCACGGACTATGGAAATGATGATCTTCGAAGCTGGGTCCGCAAAAACGTGGATTCTTCCTTCGACCTGATGTGTTCCTCCTCCGGTGAAGCCCGGGACCTGGCGGCGCAGTTTAAGGCTGCCATGACATCCGACGCCTCCGGCACTTCGGACAGTTCCATTACGGTTCTCGGAGAGCGGGTCACCATCACACCGCAGCCGCAGTCCTCCGCCGTTGTGATCGATCAGAAAACAGGCTATGTGAAGGCTGTGGTTGGCGGCCGCGGAACCAAGGATGCCAGTCTGACGCTGAACCGCGCCACGTACACCACCCGCCAGCCGGGCAGCACCTTCAAAATTCTCGCTGTGTACGCCCCGTTTTTCAATGAAAAGATGGGCACGCTGGCGACCATGTTTAATAATGAGGAAACACAGTATTCCGACGGAACCGCGGTCAGCAACTGGGATCTGAACAATTATACCGGCAGGGTCACCGTGAGGGACGCCATCACCAGCTCCATCAACGTGATCGCCGTACAGGCTGTCAAGCTGGTTACCCCGCCAAAAGCGTTTGAATACTGCGAAAACTTCGGTATTTCGACCCTGACTGACTCCTACAGCGATGGCAGTGAAACCTACAGCGACATGGTCGAGCCGCTGGCCCTGGGCGGAATTACCAGAGGCGTCACCAATCTGGACCTGACAGGCGCATACGCCGCCATCGCCAACGGCGGGAAGTATAGGGAACCGAAGTTCTACACAAAAGTACTGGATCAGAAAGGGAACGTCATTCTGGACAATACAGAGCCGGCGGAACGTTCTGTAATTTCAGAGCAGGCAGCCTATCTGCTTACCTCAGCCATGGAAGATGTCATCTCGGATCCGGAGGGAACCGCCTACGGACTGATTGACCCTGAGAATGTCAGCCTGGCCGGGAAGAGCGGAACGACCTCCGACTACCGCGACATCTGGTTCACCGGCTTTTCCCCTTATTATACGCTGACCGTCTGGGGCGGCTACGACAACAACGCACAGCTCCCGGACGAAGGGATTTATCACAAATATAATAAGGTTCTGTGGAACTCGATCATGAAGCGGCTGAATGAAAATGAGCCGGCTGCCGATTTCACCGTTCCGGATGGAATCATAAAGCTGAATATCTGCTCCGAAAGCGGCCAGATCGCCGTGCCGGGCTGTTCTGCCATAGAAGAATATTTTGACAGCAGCTGCCAGCCGGCCACCTACTGCTCTATTCACGGCAGCGGTCAGCCGGTTACGACGGAAAATGCCATCACCATTGTAAACGGCGGAAGTACACAAATCGGCGCACAAACGCAGATACCATCTGAAACCGGCGCCTCCTCCGACACAAACGCATCCGGAAATGCCTCCGGAAATACTGACGGTAACGGAAATGCCGGCGGCGGGATCACCATCTACAACGAGGATCAGTATACCATTCCGTCCGGCTCCGGTACCTTTGCAGGCTCTGCAGCCGCCGGCAGTATATCCGGGACATCCGGAAACACCCCGGACACTCCGGCTGCGGCCGGAAATACCGGAAGCACTCAGGCTGATCCCTCTTCTTCCGGCGGCACAGGCAGTACCTCCGCCGGAAATTCCGCAGCCGGTACTCCTGCCGGATCCCCGGCGGACAATTCCGGCACAGGCAGTGCTTCCGCCGGATCCTCCGGCAGCGCCGATGCACCAAACAATTCCGGGATCATCATCTACTCTCAGGATGAGTACTCTGGCAATGCAGCCGCCGGCTGAAATTGCCGGTATACGATCAGGTATTCTGCATATCCCGGATCTGATCGAGCTGCTCTTTGATGTCCGCCTCGCGGTCCTCGAAGAGCAGCGTTTTATTATACATGTAGTAGCGGGGGCAGTCATTGTTCTGCAGAAACCAGACGGAGTAGCGTCCGACGGAAAGCTCCGTGATAAAAACAACCATCTCCTGGCTTTCCCCGAAGGCAGCCTCCATGAAGTCAAAGGCTGCTTCCAGCTGCCTGGAGGCGGTGTCAATGGCCGTGTCGAGCCGGTCATTTTCCTGATCAAACCTTTGGCCGATCATCCGCAGTGCCTCCTCCTTCACCTTTTTAGCTTCCCCGGCCTCTTTTCCTTCCCTGGCATTCAATACCTTCAGATCGTCTGCATAATTCTCCAGCGTCTCCAAAAGCCGGCGGTACCGGGCGCGCAGTTCCCGGCTGTTCTGTCCGGCCTTTTTTCGCTGTTCCTCCGTCATTCTTCCCGCCGCAAGGATTCCACGCATGATCGCCTCCGGCGTATCCTCGCCGGTATCCGCCTGCTCCAGGCGGCTCCGGAAGGTTTTCAGATTTTGCGCCAGGTTCGCCGTATAGCGGTCTGTCTCATATGCCCTGCGGAAATTCTCATTCAGCCTCGACAGCAGCAGTCCGACCACCTCCAGCCGCTCGTCAAACTGTGCATACCGGAGCTTGTTCAGCGTCCCCGGCCGGATGGTGCCATCCAGAATCTCATCTACCTGATAATCGGTACGGTACTTATTGAACAGCATATAGTAATTTGCAAAATCTCTGGCCGTACGCGGATGCTGGAGATACTGAATTGTCAGCCCGCTGTCCACGTCCATTCCCAGACGCTCGCAGGCATACATCATCTCGGAAAGATCTTCCCAGCCGCGGGCTGTCACAAACTGTTTCCCGTCCACGGTTGTCTCCATACGGTAGAAATTTTCCTTGTGAATATCCAGATAGGAAAGGATGGCCGGATGAATGCCGGCTTCATACGCATATTCCTTCCAGACATCGTACTCTGCTTCCACGTTGATTACCTTCACGCGGTCCAGCGTTACGACATCAAACTCACGCACGGATTTGTTGTATTCCGGCGGGTTGCCGGCAGCCACAATAATCCAGCCCTGCGGAACCTTCTGATTGCCAAAGCTCTTTCCCTGCAGGAACTGCAGCATCATCGGTGCCAGCGTCTCGGACACGCAGTTGATCTCATCGATAAAAAGAATTCCTTCCTTTTTCCCGGATTCCTCCATGCGATCGTAAACGGCCGCGATAATTTCACTCATCGTGTACCCGGTCACCGATCTTTTCACACCGCCGTACACCCTCTCCTGAATAAACGGAAGCCCGATTGCACTCTGACGGGTGTGATGCGTGATGGTATAGCTGACCAGCGCCAGGTCGCACTCCCCCGCAATCTGCTCCATAATCTGAGTCTTTCCGATCCCGGGCGGTCCCATCAGAAGGATGGGCCTCTGCCGGATCTCCGGGATTTTATATTCCCCATACTCATCTTTTTCCAGATACGCCCGCACGGCGTTTTTTATTTCCTGTTTGGCTCGTTTAATATTCATCTCAGGCTCCCTGCTCTTCTCAGGCTTATCATCCGGTTCTCATCCGCCGGTCATCCCCGCGCTCACCCTTCGCCGGCAGCTTTCCCTCCGGTCCCGGCCTTCGCCGCTCACTCTGGCTCTTCCTTCCATATAAAGTGCCGGTCCGTGCGAAGGGACGGTTCTGAATCCTCCAGATCCTCCCGGGGCAGCACCAGCCTGATCGCCCAGGCCGGTACATGTACATCCTCGTAATCCTCCTGCATGAAGACGAAGGCCGTCTCCCACCCGGGACGCCGGGACGGATATATGCCGCGGCCATCCGTGAAGTAGATCATGCCCTTCAGATTGTAAAACTGCCTGTTTTCAATCAATTTTTCCACATAGGCAAAGGCAGGGCGAAAGTCCGTTCCGCCGCCGCCATGGAGCGTAAAGTGGTTCATGTACTCCTCCAGTTCGCGGCGGTTCGTAATCCTCACGTCATCGCGGATCTGCTCATCACACTGGATAATCCGGATATTAACCTTTTTAAGATAACTCTCGGATTCAGTCAGAACGCTGCAGGTCTGCTCCAGAAAAGTTCTCACCAGCTGCCCGCTCGTCGACATGGAAACATCAATCACAACCACAAATTCCTCAATTTTCTTAACCTCCCGGTACTCCTGCGGTTCAATCAGAGGCATGTTTCCGTACATGGAAAGACCATAGGTATAAAAAACATAATCAAAGGAATCCGGATCAACCTGCATTTCCTCCCGCATCACGGCAAATTTGCGCAGAAATGCACGGTAATCGTACCGCTCCCGGTTCTCCACCTTCAGGTCATCCAGCAGCTGCTCTCCGCCATGAGACGCATCCTTCGCAAATGTTTCCATTTGTGTCTGCGTCTTCTCACTCAGATCATCCCATTTATTTTTAAGGATCGCCATCGGCGGCTCCGGCTTCTTTTTTTCTCTGCCGTCCTCCGGATGCGGCCACAGAGAGTGATCGTCGATGCAGAAATCATCCTGCATGCGCCGGACATCCTCAGCGGTAAGTTTCCCCTCCGCAGCTTTTCTTTCAAGGGTGCGGTAAATGCCTTCCGCCGTCAGTACCTTCCGTTCTCTGCGAAGATCGTCATAAACATTGTTTCTAAGCCGGCTGATGCCCATCCAGACCGCCCGGCTGTGCATCGAATCAATAATTGATTCTACGGCAATGTCGCACGAAATCCGCCAGAGCAAACCATCCCTCCCCGGCTTTTTGAAAAGATGGCGCATCAGGCAGTGCAGGACAATGTGCAGATACACCCGGTTGACCAGATGCCGGTCCTTTTGAAACAGATCCGCCAGAACCCCGGGATGCGCCACCAGATATTCCCCGTCCGTTCCAATGCCCTCGATCTGCGTACTAATGGAAAAGCGCAGCCCGGAAAGCGCCAGGTCCAGATACCGCATATTCAGATACAGTTCACTTCTCGAATCCCGGAGGATCTGAAGGCAAACGGCTTCCATCTTCTGTGTGATTTTCTCCGAATTCGTCATGGTCCAGCCTTTCCTCCCATCCCCGCTGTTTCATCTCCGCCGTTTCAAAAAGTGTAACGCTTGCGCTGCACTTTGAAATGTCTTCTCCGATACTCCATCAGCAGGCTGACCGCCTCCGGAACTTTTCTGCGGCCGGCCTCCTCCAGATAATAGTCCAGAATTTCTTCTGTAAAATACCCCGGCTGAAGGCGGCAGAGCATCGCCAGCTCATCGAACCGTCCCTCCTCCAGAATCCATGCCGCAGCGTCCCGGTAATTCTGCCGCAGATACCGGACATAGTTTTCCCGTGCATCTTCATCCAGTTTCAGAGGATGCATCAGACGAATAAATGCGATGCGAAGCACCGTAGGAGTCAGCTCCTGCACACTGGCCTCATAAAACAGCGAATCATACTGCCTGAAATCAAGCCTCCGTCCGATAAAGCACTGCCGGTATTTATATCCCATGCCTTCATACTTAATGACAATGATTCGCGCCGGTGTATTTTCCTCCCCGGTTTCATAGTATCCCGGAAAGTACAGACGATACAGGCACTTTCCGCCCGGCAGAAGAACGTCGGCACGGAATTCGTGAATAACCTCCGAGAGCACATCCTTCAAACAGGGCGGTGTCAGATTTTCAGGCAGAATTTCCGTCGGTTTTTCATGTATTTGTCCATATTCATGCGCCGGCACGCTCCCGCCTTCGGGCACCGGCAGTTCAAAACAGATGTTTGAAATCCGGTGCGCATCCACAAAGCAGCCGCCGCCCAGCCGGGTAAAACCAGCCGGAAAATACAGTTTTTCCAGCCCGGAGCAGCCGTAAAAGCAATAGTCCCCCGCAAAACGCAGGCTCTCCGGAAGATCAATTTCCTGCAGAGCGTCCCCGCAAAGGGCGCAGGCACTGTCCGCACCGGCCCCGGGAGCGGTGCGGTCCGCCTCCATCCTGCTGCCCCGGCTGCACGCATCCGGGGCACCTTCCCACTGGAAGCGGTACGCAGCTTTCAGCTGATCCCGGTTCACGCGCACACTCATCTCCGGGGCAAAGCAATGATCCCCGATCCCGGTTACCTGAAGCGCGCCAATCCGGGCCGGCAGCGAAACATGGCTGCCGGTTCCGAAACACCGGTACACAATCGCTTTTCCGTCTTTTTCAAGATAGAGAATTTTTTCAATCATTCTCTCTTTCCTCCGCGAATTATGGTATGATAGCGGAAACTACTTTATCGGGGTGTTCTATGAAAGCCTTTTTCATTGTATGTCCGCTCGTATTTCTCGCCGGTCTTGTGGATTCCATCGGAGGGGGCGGCGGCCTGATTTCACTTCCGGCGTATCTTCTGGCCGGCCTGCCGGTTCATACCGCCATCGCTACCAACAAGTTAAGTTCCAGCATCGGCACCAGTGTCAGCACCGGACGGTTTATCCGGCACGGGTACGTCCATTTTAAATTTGCCGGACCCTGCCTGCTTTTTTCCATCGCCGGCTCCATCCTCGGCTCCAACCTGTCTTTGATGGCCAGTGACCGTATTCTTCGCAATTTTCTGATGGTCGTCCTTCCGGTTGCCGCCTTTTTTGTTCTGTTTAACCGGAAAAAAGAAATTCCGGAAGGGGGAACGGCGATCACGGGAAAAATGTACGCCATCGGTTTTATTTCCGCCCTGCTGATCGGGATCTATGACGGTTTCTACGGCCCGGGCACCGGTACATTCCTGCTGCTGGCCTTCACGGGGCTGGCAAAAACCGACCTCCACACAGCAGCCGGAACCACAAAGGTGCTGAACCTGACCAGCAATATTACAGCCCTGTTTACCTTTCTGGTGCACCGGGAAGTTCTCTTTCCCCTCGGTCTGGCAGCCGCCGTGTTCTGTATGGCCGGCCATTATATCGGTGCCGGTCTTGTCGATAAAAACGGTATGAAAGTCATCCGCCCGATCATTCTGACCGTACTCACACTGCTGTTTATAAAAATTCTAACCGAATAAAGCGCGGTAAATTTCATGCGTCGTCAGGTTTTCAATTTCACACACGCGGGCTGTCCGCCCGTCCACGTAAAAACGGATATCAAAACCGGCAAACGCCATGCCGTACCGGCGTGACGGATCCTTCTGATAATGAGGCCGCGGGTCCTGCGAAAGCAGCTCTGCCGCAGCTTCTCTTTTATTCTCCGGAAGTATATTTAAGAGCTCTTCCGGAAATTCAACCTGCAGCGCCTCCTCCTTCACGCGATCTGCAAATCCGCAGACCGCATCCGGATGGCTGTCCGTATAAGACAGATACGGTTTGATATCATAAATGGGTGTTCCATCCATCAGATCCGCTCCGGAAACGTAAAGAACCGGCCCGCATTTCGGATCGATATCAAACTTTTCCAGCCTGACGCTGGAAAGACCGATCGGATTGGGCCGGTATGGCGACCTTGTCGCAAAAACTCCCATATGCGTGTTTCCGCCCAGACGGGGCGGCTGCACCGTCGGTGACCAGGTATCTCTCAGCGCCCGCGAAAACTGCCAGAGCAGCCACAGATGAGAATATCCCTCTATTCCCTTGAAAGCGTTCAAATCCCGGTACTCCTGCTCAAAAATAATCATGCCCTGCAGGGAAGGAACCAGCCCGCTCTGCCGGGGAATTCCAAACTTCTCTCTGAAGTCGGTACGAATATGCGCAATCTCTTTTAGTTCCATGTCCGGTCCTTCTCCTGAAAGCCCGACACCGCCGCCGTCTCAGCCGGCGCGTTCTTATCCGCCGCATTTTCCCGGGCTGCATTTTTCCCGCCGTCGCTGTCAGGCATGACGGCCTCTTCCTGATCTTTTTCAGAAACTATCTCAAGGTTCGGATTCTCTCGCCTGCTGTCCCGGAATACCCTCCGGATCTTTTCAAAATACCCTCCGCTGACCTGATCTTCATGTATGAAACAAACCGTTGCCGGAGGCAGGCTGGTCAGACAGTCATACAGTGCATCCAGGTTATTCCCGTAATACTCCGGCAGTGACAGCTGCTTTTTCAGGTATGCGTGCGCCTCCTGGCGCCTTTCCAGTTGTTTTGCGTCCAGTATGATCCTCATCCGTCGTCCTCCGGCCACAGCTGTTCAAAGGTTTTATAGTGATCTTCCGTATAAAAAATCAGTCCGTCATCAGAATAGACAATGCGTTTCGCACCCCGGTAGCCGCCATCGTAGTCAATATCACACTCGTAATAATCGCGGCCCTTTTTCTCCGGCAGTTTTTCTTCATAATTTCCAAAATAGCTTCCGCCGATGCTTTTTCCCGGGGCAACCACGTCCAGATTTCCCTTCGAGGCATCCCAGCCAAGCCTTTCGGCTTCCTTCCTGGTAATATAATTATCCGGAAGACAGCCGAACGCATGGATATACGCGGCAACCTCCCATTTCGAGGTGTACTCGCCATCCTCTTCTACTTCAACATCAGAAAGCGAGCCAGGATCCCCGTCATCATTCCGGGCATCACTTTTCTCATCATCCTTCGAACGGCTGTCATCCCGCTCATACGGATCCGAATCATCATCCCCATAGGGATATGAATCATCGTTTCCGCTGCTCATCCGGTCGTAAACCTCCCACAGCTGATCCACCCAGGACGCCTGCGCGGGAATTGCCGCGAAAAGCAGGCTGAATGCCAGGGCCAGCATCGCCAGGCTGCGGAAAAATCCTGATTTTTTCATTTTTTACACCCCCGGCTGCCATTGTGCGCCTGTTCTGTGCTTTCGGTCAGATACATTCATGTGTCAGCAGGAAGGACTGTCCCTGCAAAGTTACGGTTGCCAGGCTTCCGGAAAGGATCGGAATCTGCGGCGGGATATGCCCGATGTCCAGATCCATCAGAACCGGGACCCCCAGTTCGGCCAGCTCATCCGTGACGGCGCGGTACTGATCCAGGTTCATGAGAACCTGTCCGTGACAATAGGGACGCCCGATCAGGAAACCGGCCGCATGGCTGAACCAGCCGGCTCTCTTCATCTGCCAGATGGCCCGGCGGATGCCGAACACATTCAGGTCACAGGCTTCCAGAAACCAGAGGATCCCATCGGCCCGGTACTTCTCCGTAAAATCACCGACCCGGTCGTACCGGGTTCCCGTCAGTGTCGTCAGACAGTCCATGCATCCGCCGACCAGCCTTCCGTGAAGTGTAATCTCCTCCCGGCTGTCCGCCTCCCTCAGTCCCCCTGCGCCATCCGGTACAAAGGCACGGATTACGCGAGGCTCGGTAACATGATAGGTTTCCAGCGGATGGTCCTCATCCTTGCGTGATTCCTTTTCATACAGATCATACCCCGTCTCCATCAGCTTCGTTCCTTCCAGAAGATTTTTCGCATCCAGAAGGGAAGAATGAAGCGGCTGCTGACCGAACGCAGGTGCGCAGGGTCCGTAAACAGACGCGGTATCACACAGGGTCGTCAGCAGGAAAACCATGTTCGTATTATCGGAAAGTCCCATAAACAGCTTCGGTTTTGCCAGGCGGATCGCATTCAGATCCACGTAGTCCATCGTCTCACACATCAGTTCGCCGCCGCCGACGGAAATAATCGCATCCACATCCCCGGAAAGGTACATTTCTGTCAGCTCTTCCCCGCATTTTTCCGGCGTTGAACTGATTCCGATCCCGTCCCCCTTGTAGACATTCGGGCCGGGAATGATTTTGTATCCCCAGTCATAAAACCGTTTCAGTGCGCAGGAAAAGGCCGTCCGGTATGGTTCCGACGCGGCACCGAACGAGGGGGCCGCAAATCCGATGGCGGCACCGCTTTCGATAAATTTCGGATATCTCATTACACAATCCTCCGGCAAGTCAGGCTCTCACAATTTCGCCTTTTTCGGCACTTACATGTGCCTTTTCCAGAACCCTGGCGCTGATCATACTCTGGTGATACATCCGCTCAAAGAAAGACTTATCTTTCTTAAAAATGCAGTCACGAAATGCGGTCATCTCCCACACCATGCGGTTCATCTTGAGATCATGCTGAACATCCACGCTGATGTCCTGCCCGTTCAGCTGAGCCGTACATTTTGTGAACGCATTCATTGGCCCCTCCGAGCGGTACCATCCCTTCTCCGCATCAATGCAAAGCCCCGTACCCGGATTATCCTTCTTGGATGTGAGAATTTTTACCTCGAAATGCGGATAATACAGCGTAAGTTTTCCGGCAACATCCACACCGTTCGGTCCCAGCTCCGGCACATACAGCAGCTTATCCGGCTCGCCGAAAAGACTGACAGCGGCATGGATACAGTAAATGCCCATATCGTTCAGTGCACCGCCGCCCATTTCCGGATTGAAAACATTCGGATTTTCCCCGCGAAGATACGCGTCATAGCGGGAAGAAGACTGTCCGTAATTAATTTCCACGTTATGGATTTTCCCGAACTTTGGAAGAAGCCGTGTCAGAATCTCAAAATTCGGCATAAAAATCGTGGTGATTGCCTCCAGAAAGTAAACGTCATTTTCCATGGAAGCAACATGCAGCGATTCGATGTCGCGGCTGCTCAAAGCCGCCGGCTTTTCGATAATGGCATGCTTTTTGTGCTGCATAGCCTTCAGCGCCTGTGCCGTGTGCAGGCTGTTGGGCGATGCAATGTAGATTACATCAAGGTCATCCCGGGAGACCATGGCGTCATAGTCACTGCAGAATTCCGTCACCCCGACTTCATCGGCAAAAGCACGGCCGCGCTCCGGATCCCTGGAATAGACAACCTCACATTCCATACGCTCTGTTTTCTTGAACGCGTCCTGAATAATCCTCATAATGTTGCTTGTTCCAACCGTTCCAACTCTAACGACTCTGCCCATGGACTCCTCCTTAAAACTTGGGATAAATCAGATTTCCTCCTGATTATAACATGCCTTGCACGCCGGTGCAGAAAAATGTTACTATCAGGTAAACAGTACAAAACACATCTGCGGTATAGAAATGAGGTCTGTCTTGAAAAAGAATTATAAGCTTACCGTCGCCTACGACGGCACCCGTTATCTGGGCTGGGAGCATCAGCCCGGCAGCGATATGACAATCCAGGGGAAAATAGAAAATGTGCTGGCCATCCTGCTGCATAAACCCGTACCGGAAATTAATCTGATTGCAGCCGGGCGCACGGACGCCGGCGTGCACGCCGAAAACCAGATCTGCAATATCCACATGGACACACCCATGGACGAAGAAGCCGTCCGGGACTACCTGAACCGCTATCTGCCCGAGGATATCTGCGTTAAGGATGTGCGCATCGCCTCCGACCGTTTTCATTCCCGCTACAACGCCGTCGGAAAAACCTATCGCTACACCTGCTTTACCGGTCCCCTGAAACCTGTCTTTGACCGGAAATATGTGTGGAGGCTGGACGAAAATCCGGACATCGCCGCCATGAAAAAAGCGGCCGGATATCTCACCGGCACCCACGACTTCGCCGGTTTCTGCGGAAATCCGCGCATGAAAAAGTCGACGGTGCGAACCGTCGACAGCATTGACATTGTGCAGAAAGGGCCTTACCTTACACTGACCTACCACGGGAACGGGTTTCTCCAGTATATGGTGCGGATTCTGACCGGCACTCTGATCGAAACCGGTCTCGGGAAACGGGATCCCGAATCCATCCCGATGCTGATTGAAGCCAGAGACCGCCGGCTCGCGGCGCCGACGGCACCCGCCTGCGGTCTGTGCATGGTAAAGGTTGATTACTGATGATGGTAAAATAATTACTCCAGGTTCAAATGCCGGTCCAGGAGGTACCACGCTATAAAACCGTAAGCGGCAATCCCTGCTCCGGCGATGCACAGAAGAACCGTCAGCGTTCTCATATTCGCCTCTGCAACGTCTATCCAGATTCTCAGCTTAAACATCCAGGCGAGGAGATACTCGATTGCCGAGAAGGCGGCATAGGCCAGAATGCTTCCGAGAATACGATGGCTGCTCCACTGATGCCCCGCGGAAATAGAGGCATAAATCTTCATTATCCGCTCCAGGATCCCGGCGGCAATCAGGGCAATCACCATAATCAGATACAGCCAGGGGTTTTCGCGGCTGGAGATCGTCTGCCAGGCGAACTGTAAATCATATATAAACGACGACAGATCGCCGGTAATCCGGATAAAAATGAGTCCGCACACGGCTCCGACGGCCACGGAACCCAGGATCCAGATCAAAGATGCCAGGGCTTTTCCAAGTATATTCTGCATTGTTGTCACCGGCAGCGTGAACATCAGGTATCCTTCGCTGCCCAGCAGATTTTTATAAAAACGCTGCAGAATCATCAGCGTTCCCACCACAAAGCATACAAACACCGCAATAAAAAACGCTGCATTTATAATGGTGTTCAGAATAAAATTGTTAACTTTTCCGGAATCCAGGTTCACTGCCATCACCAGTGTGGCCAGAATCATCACCAGATACAGCGGAAGCATCACGCGGGCCGTTGCCTTTAACTCATATTTTAATAGTTTTCCTGTCATCGAAATACCTCCCGGAAATATTCGTCTACCGATTTTCCCTGCTGGCTGCGGACTTTATCCGCTTCCTCCTGCAGAATAATCTCCCCGTCCTTCAGGAATATAACCTCATCCAGCACCGGTTCAATGTCGGCGATCAGATGGGTGGAGATGAGGATCAGGGAATCCTTCTCGTAATTACTGATGATCGTCCGGATAATGTAATCGCGGGCGGCCGGATCTACGCCGGCGATCGGCTCGTCCAGAAGATATAGTTTTGCGCGCCGGCTCATTGTCAGAATCAGGCGGACTTTCTCGTTCGTTCCCTTCGACATCTGTTTGAGGGTCTTTGCCTTGTCAATCTTTAAATCGGCCAGCATGCGTCTGGCTCTTTCCATGTCAAAGTCCGCATAAAAATCCTGATAAAAATTCAGAAGCTGCGGAACTTTCATCCATTCCGGCAGATACTCCTTATCCGGCAGATAGGAGATCAGTGCCTTGGTTTCCGGTCCCGGGTTCTGCCCGCACACACGAATCTGGCCGGACGTGGGCTGCAGCAGTCGGTTGACCAGCTTGATCAGTGTTGTTTTTCCGCTTCCGTTCGGACCCAGCAGCCCCGCAATCCTCCCGGATTCCAGTGTCAGGTTCACATTTTTCAGTGCCTCTGTCTTTCCGTAATTCTTTGTAAGATTCGTACATTCCAAAATTGTCATTTCCGTTCCTCCCGTGACTGACCGTGCCTGTTCTTCCATCGGTCCGTCCGCTGCTACTCTTTCCAGTGGTCAATCGCTTCGATGATTTCTCCGCGCTTCATCCCCAGGTTCTCCAGGTTCTTAAACATCTCGGAAATAAACTGTTCCGCCAGCGTTCTTCGCGCTTCCCTGATGGTGCTTTCATTCTCTGTGACAAATCTTCCGGATGTGCGGCGGGAATAGAGAAGGCCTTCTCTCTCCAGTTCCGTAAGCGCACGCTGCATTGTGTTGGGATTTACGCCCGCCTGCGCTGCAAGCTCGCGGACCGCCGGGATTTTTTCTCCCGGATGGTATTTTCCGCTCACAATCTGAATCTCCATGCTGCGGATAATCTGCTGATAAATCGGCTGACCACCTGCAAATTCCCATGCCATTTCCGTCCTATCACTCCTTTCCGGCCGGCACCGGATGCTTTCCTCCGGGGCATGGCTTTCTTGTATCCTTGTACTATGTGTTTAATACAATAATACTATAATACAATTCTGTCAAGTGTTTTTTCAGGATGCACTGTGATGTTTTTTTCCGGATGTGTTATGATGGATTCAAAGCTGCAGCCGGAGAACCGCTGCATCTTCGAATAACGCGAAAGGAATAAATTTTATGATTGAAAAAAATGAAAATCCGGCTCTTTCTGAAGCCCTTGCAGCATCTTATTCAGAAGCTTTCCACGCCGACCGCGCCAATGAAATTGCCGCGGCAGCTTCCGTTCACGACGGCTTTATCAATGCAGCTGCTGACTATCAGGGACTGCAGAAACTTCCCTATTCCTTCAGCATTGACCTGAAGCAGGGTTCCATCACCAACCAGAAGCATTCCGGGCGCTGCTGGCTTTTCTCCGCCCTGAATATCTTCCGCTATGAAATCATTCACCGCTATGATCTGGAAGACTTTGAACTCTCGCAAAACTACATGTTCTTCTACGACAAGCTGGAACGGTGCAATTATTATCTCAACAATATGATCCGCCTGATCGATGAGCCTTCCGACAGCCGTCTGTTTGCTTTTCTGAGCGCATCCCCCATCGGCGACGGCGGTCAGTGGGACATGATGGCCAATATTGTCCGCAAATACGGAGTTGTTCCGAAAAATGTATATCCGGACGGCGCAAATTCCATCAAGTCCGCCGACTTCAACCAGTATCTTTCCACTCTGCTGCGGCAGTTTACCGTTGATTTAAGAAAGGCGCATCAGGCAGGAGCATCCGCAAAAGAGCTGCAGGATATCAGGCGCAGTCAGATGAAGACGGTGTACCGGGTTTTGTGCATTGCTCTCGGAGAGCCTCCGAAAACGTTTGACGTAACACTCCGCTCCAAGGATGGAACGCTGAATCGCGATTTCGGTATCAACGGAAAACAGTTCTTCCATAAATATGTCGGCCTCAATATCGATGACTATGTAAGCATTATCAACGCTCCCACCGCGGACAAGCCGTTCGGCCGTACCTATACCGTAAAATACCTTGGAAATGTGTGTGAAGGTTCTCCGGTGAAATACCTGAACCTTCCGATAGAAAAAATCAAGGCAGCCGCCATTTTGCAGTTAAAGGACGGACATCCCGTATGGTTCGGCAGTGACTGCATGAAATATCGTCTGAATACCGAGGGTGTCTTTGATCCGGATTCTCTTCCCATGGACCGGTTTCTGAATGTTCCGTTCACACTCACCAAGGGTGAGCGCCTCACCTACTGGGACAGCGCCATGGATCACGCCATGGTATTTCTCGGCGTCAATCTGAATGGTGATGACAAACCGGACCGCTGGCGCATCGAAAACAGCTGGGGGGAAGAAAGCGGACTGAACAAAGGATACTGGATCGCTTCCGACAAATGGTTCAACGAATATGTATATCAGATCGCCATCAACAAGAAATATCTGTCCCCGGAGGATCAGGCACTGCTCAGCCAGCCGGTGATTGAGCTGGAACCGTGGGATCCGATGGGAACCCTGGCTGACTGAACATACCGATGTGCCGGCGCCGGCGGGCAGGCCATTCGGCTGCGTGCAAACATACCGGCGCCGCCGGACGCCGGAACCGGATTATACACAAACTTACGGTCCGGAAGGCAGACCGGAAAAATGCCTTCTGAAAATATGTCTTCTGTATGTCAGCTCCTTCTCAGTACTGCGATCGGCTGGGTTTTTGGCAATTTTATGACCGCCCAGGTGATTGCGCTGAAAAAAACAGGAAAAGGCGCCGCCCATATCGGCCGCACCGGCAACCCGGGCATGGCGAACATCATGGCCAGCCTTGGTTTTAAGAGCGGTATCGCCGTACTGGGCGGCGATATTCTGAAAACAGCGGCAGCCATGGCCGTATGCGGCCTTCTTTTCCCTTCTGCCGCCGGAGAATTTATCCGCCCGGCGCTGACGGCAAACGGCGGACCCTTTGGATCCGTCGCCGCTTTCTGGGCAGGCATGGGCGCCGTCCTCGGACATAATTTTCCGTTTTTATCCGGAAGGATCCTGAGCCGGAAGTACGGCGACTGCAGCTTCTGCCGCGGGGGAAAGGGTGTTACAGCCACCTGCGCCGCCCTTATTCTGTTCTCTCCGGTATGGGGACTTTTGAGCGCCATTGCCGGAATGCTCACCGTATTTGCCACAAAATACCTGTGCGCTGGAGCTGTTGTCATTCCGGCCGCCTTCTGCCTCCCGGCTTTTCTTATTTACGGACCCCGGATTGGCTGGCCGGCGGTATTTCTAACCATCCTGATGTTCAACAGGCACTATCCTGCCCTGAAACTTATCCCGTCCGGGAAAGCTCATAAGGACGATGTGCCGGAGATGATAAAAAGAAAACTCAGAAAATGATCAGAACTATATATCAGCACATTCAAACCAGCGTATATGGGCGTTTCCCGCAATGGTACCCTGCCTCTTTACTGCTGGCCCTGCTTCTTCTATTTTTCCTGCCGGCTGCGCACATACAGGCCGCCGGCGGAAAAACAGAAACCCTGACGGAAGGATCTTCCGGGGAGAACGACATGCTGGGAATTAAAATAGTTACCGCCACGGATTTTCATTACATTTCTCCATCGCTGACCGATAACGGTCCGGCGTTCATGAAACTGATCCGGAATGCGGACGGAAAAATAACAAACTATTCAGACAAGATCGTTCACTGCTTTATTATGGATATGCTGGAGGAAAAACCGGACTGTGTTGTTTTGACGGGCGACCTTTCCTTCAACGGTGAAAAGAAAAGTCTGGAAGAGCTGGCGGTTTCTCTTCGGAAACTAAAAAATGCCGGAATTCCGGTGCTGGTCCTTCCCGGCAACCATGATCTGAATAACCGGATGGCCAGAGGTTTCAGCGGCATCAGAATGTTTCCCGTGGATACCTGCGGTGCAAAGGAATTTGCCGAAATCTTCGCATCCTTCGGCTACAGCGATGCGCTGGAGCGATGCCCGGACTCCCTGAGCTACGTATATGCTCTGCACAAGGACGTGGAGGGAACGGTCAAAACGGTGTGGCTGCTTTGTCAGGACACCAATTCTGCCGATCCTGCCGGTTCCATCAGTGAGCCGACACTGAGGTGGACAGAGACGGTTCTCAAAAAAGCAAAGGAACAAAACATTCCGGTGATTTCCTTTACTCACCAGAATCTGCTCGGACACAACAGCCTGTTCAGGGATGGGTTTCAGATAAACAACGCATCGAGGCTTATCGATCTGTACAAAAAATATGATGTCAAATTAAATATGAGCGGTCATATGCATCTTCAGCATATCGAAATTCAGGATGGGATCACCGACATTGCTACTTCCTGTATGACTCTGTATCCCTGCCGGTTTGCGAGGCTTCGGATTGCCGCGGATAATACCTGGACCTACCAAACCGCGGATAACGGAAGCGCCTCCGTATACCGCGCTTATGCGCTGAATTTTTTCCGCGTCAGCTCATCGAAAAAGCTTTCATCCTCTCTGGAAAACATGGGCAGCATCCCCCGCGATGTGCGGGATCAAATGATCCGCGATATTACCGATGTCAACCTTGCCTATTTTTCAGGCCGGCTCGACCGGATTCCCGGAACATCCTTTGACCGGATCCTGGAAGAATGGCAGAAATACGCCGGCAGCAGCTACAGTGTTCTTTATCTTATCAGCCTGAAGCCGAAGGATTTCCTCGACATGAGAACCATCCGCGGAACCCTGCAGTAATCGATCGCCCGATAAAAGGAAGGTTGAGAAA
>ONLK01000027.1 GCA_900318615.1 uncultured Eubacteriales bacterium | reverse complement strand
ATCTGCGCCATAATCCTGGCAGCAGGAAACAGCAAACGCTTCGGTGAAAACAAGCTCTTATATTCTGTCGATGGAACGCCGATGCTTACCCATATCGCCGAATGTATGCTGATGATGAAAAAAGAAGGATTCCTCCGGACGGTTCTGTGCGTAACGCAGCCAGGGCCGACTGAGGATCTGATCGGCAGTGCCCTGCCGGTCGTTCTCAACACGCACCCGGAACAGGGAATTTCTCTTTCGATCCGGCTTGGTCTTGAAAAACTTCATGAACTATGTCCGGACTCAGACGCCTGTCTTTTTTGCGTAGCGGATCAGCCCTATCTCCAGCCGGAAACCATCCGGGAACTGATCGCCTGCTTTCAAAATTCCGGCCGCAATATTGCCGCCTGCACCTCAGGCTCCGTGATTGGAAATCCGGTATTATTCTCTTCCGCCTATTATCCGCAGCTTTCAAAGCTGACCGGAGACAGGGGCGGCAAGAAAATAGTCCTTCAGAATCTGGAGGACACAGCCTTTTTCGAAGTACCCTCCGGGCAGCTTAAGGATCTGGACACAAAGCCCGGTCCCTTCCCGGTGCCTCCGCCCTCCTTCCATGTCCGGAAGGCCATGGAGGCTCACGAGAATTTTCCCGTTTCCGAAGGCTATTTCTTCCGTCCCGGAAGCATGGAATGCATCTGTGCAGACACCGCCTTCCCCTTTCTTTCTCATCCGGACCGGCAGCCCTGTGTCGTTTCTCTGGTCGGAGGCGGCGGCAAGACCACACTTATGTACTATATGGCACATCTTCTGTCCTCCCGTGGGAAAAAGGTTGTCGTCACCACAAGCACCCATATCAAAAGACCGGACGATCATCTCCTGACAGAGAACATGAGCGATATTTTCCGGCTCTGGGATGCGGGCAGTTTTGCGGTGATCGGAAAGGAAGATCCTCGCTCCGCCGGACAGAAGCTCAGTCTCCCGGATCCGCTGCTGCTGAAGGAAGCCGCCGTATCCTCTGATTTCACGCTGATTGAAGCGGACGGTTCCAAACGTCTTCCCATCAAGGTGCCCGGCGATCAGGAGCCTGTCATTCTCCCCGAAACAGATGTTGTTATCGGCGTCATGGGTCTGTCCGCCGTCGGCCGGCCCCTGGAAGATGTTTGTTTTCGCCCTGAAGCGGCAGAGCGGCTGCTTCACATAAAAATGTCGGACACGAAAAACAATCCCGGTGAACAGGGGCACATTCTGACTGCCGCCGATGCCGCCGCCATCCTCCAAAGCCCGCAGGGCACCCGAAAGAATGTCGGTTCCCGTCCCTTCTATCTGGTGCTCAATCAGTTTGACAGCGAACAGCGAAGAAAAACAGCGGAGGAGATTTTCCGCCGCCTTTCGAAGGATCCCCGTACGGCAGTCATCTTTTCCGCTTTTCGATGATGTTGTTCCTTTCCGTGCAAAAAGGCCTGGAGTGTTCGGCTTTTAAACTGCGAAAAGGCAGTCCGATTCCACGGACTGCCTTTTCGCATCTGTATTCATTTATATCTGTTCTTTTGTTTTTATCCGCCCGTTCAGCCGTTTTTCAGCGATGACGTTTCCGTCCGGTCAGACACTGGCAATTGCCTCGATTTCGCACAGCACCCCTTTCGGGAGTGCTTTTACTGCAACACAGGAGCGTGCCGGTTTGCTGATAAAATACCCTTCATACACGGCGTTGAATTCTGCAAAGTCCCCCATGTCCGCCAGGAAGCAGGTAGGGAATCTGGCCGGAAATAAATAACATATTTCCGGAAACCTTAGCCTGTGAGTATGGTCCGATTGCTGCCGGTGCGTTTGCTGTCTGAATAGTTTTCATCTGGAATCTCCTTTTCATAAAAATTTGTCAGCAGTGCTGAATTATGTTCTGAATTTATCATAGCACACCGCAGGCCGAATGAAAAGAGATTCTCTGCTCTTTCTTTATTTCTTAATGAGCTGCTTACTCCGTTGCTTCCTCCGTCATCATTTCCGTCTCCTGCTCTGCTGTCGGATAGGAAACAGATACCTTGTGGTCATACCACTTTCCCTTGGTTCCCACGAGAGCCAGATCAAATTCTTCATCCAGTTTTTGCACCGGAATATCAAATCCGTATACCTCCTCGGTTGTGCCGTCGCTGTAGGTTACGGTATCTTTGGTCGGGTTCAGAAGCCTGGCGCCTTCCTTCTGAGCATCTTCGGCCGTTCCGACAAACAGGTTAACGATATGCTCGGATGCAAGGCTTACATGAATGGTCATCTTTCCATCCTTCACGGTCAGAGTACCCATTCCGTTCATGGCCTCGTTTACCTTGAACATTTTTGAATCCGTCTTGAATTCAGCCTGGTATACCCCGTCCTTCAGCATCTCCGCCTCTGTCGCTGCCTCCGTAACGGCTTCCGCCCCGCCGGACGCCTGCTTCAGGCAGTCTGCCGCCGCTTCCTTCACAGCTGTCGATGTAACCGTTGCTCCGGCGACACCGTCAATCTCCGCCGACTGTGCATCCAGAATCTGCTGCTGAACGGTATCCCCGATCTCCGCACCGATGCCGGCTGTCTCCCCGGATACATCGGCTTTGACATCCGTAATTTTTCCGTCATCGCCTACCGTAACCGTAACGGTAACATCTCCATCCATTCCTTTTGCCGATGCCGTGTAGGTTCCTGCCGTGTATGCAGCATTTTCGGAAACGGATTCCGCGCTCACGGATCCGGCAAAAACAGCCCCTGCCAGAACGGCGGTCATTAAAATGGATGTGATTTTGTTCTTCATGATATTTCCTCCTGATTTATGATTAGTTTTTTATTGAAGCCGATACATATAGGTTAGCGTGTCCGCTTCCGGATCGGTCAGCATGGTATGAAAATCCACAATCATATCCGCAACCGCTGTTGTTTTCTGGAAAACGTTCTGTACCATACACCAGGCATTCCGGTTCCGGATCGCCCGAAAGTCCTCCAGAAGAGGCGCTTTTTCAAGCAGTGAATCGATATCCTTTATTTCTCCTTCGATCGCGCTGTTGTAAATGATATAATCCGCATCTTTGGCGAGCGTGTAAAAATCTTCCATTTGCATCTTCACGGTAGAAAGAGCGCTCTCGTTCTCTCCCAGGTTCTGGAAAATGTATCTGCCCCCGGCCATTGAAATCATCTGGGAGATATAATCGTTCGTCTTTCGAACGGTTGCGTATCCGCTTGTGCTGATGGAAAAATAAGCAACCGTTTTCCTTTCGGAAGTGCTCCCGGATGTATCCGCAAGGACACCGGCTGTCTTTTCAACCATCTGCTCAAACTGTTCCGAAGCTTCTTCTTCCTTATTCAGCAAGGCTCCGTAAAGTTTGATCCACTCGGCACGCCCCAGCGGCTGCGTCTCGTAGCTCGACCGCTCCACGAGCACCGGGATCCCAAACTTCAAAAGCTGCTCTCTTACCTCCGGCACATGATAGATCATCGTCGACTCAATCGCCAGATTACAGCCCTCCGAGACAATCCGTTCATAATCCGGGGCGCTGTACTTTCCCGCATAAAGCATGGAACCGTTCTGCATGGCTTCTCTGGCTTCCTCCATATACCAGCCGTCCGGCTCTTCTCCGGATAGTGTGATGCAGCCGATGCTGTTCAGAGCCCGGAAATCATCCATGGCGGAAGTTGCCGCCAGGTAAATCCGGTCGGCTGGCTGCTTAATGACCTGCGTATTGTCCGGAAGATTGGAAGGTGCATTCTGTCCTTCCGGAACCACCAGAAAACTGTCCCCGTTTGATATGGTTATGTACTTAAAGCCATCCTGGTAATAATCAACGCGAAATCCGGAAGCACAGTAAAGAGCCAGGCTCTTTTCATATTCAAGACCGCTGATGGCTGCCGGGTCGCTGCGCTTCGTAAAGACAGCGGAAACATCGTCCGGTACGCGTTCTGAGGCGCCGCCGGCACTGCCGGAAGCGGAATTATCCGAAGAAACTTTCTCCTCCTGCGTGACAGGTTCTTCGGCGAAGGTTTCTTTGTTCTGTGCGGATGAGACTTCCGCATCACCTGGATGGTTTTCTTTGCTTCCGGTTCTTTCGTTTTTTGTCGCCTCATCTTTTCCCCGGATGAGGGTGGTGCTGTCCACGCGCAGAGTATACTCAATCTCATGGGGCTCGCTCATCGCCGTCGTATCCGCCGTGATGGCCCAGTCAAAGTCGAAGCCGGGAAGCGGAACCTCGAATACAGAATTTTCTCCCACCGTGCTGACCGGTTCATACTTCACGCCGTCCGTGATCATATAATCGTAATAGGGAGAGCTGAATTCAATGCGGATGGACGCCTCTCCATCTTTAACCGTGATCCGGGCCGGGGAGGTGACGGATGCGCGGCCGGAGCCGCCTGAAAGAAACGCATCCGCCTGATACAGACCATCCTCAAGTTTCAGCTGCTGCACCGTCGTCATCTCTGTGCCCGATGGCGGCATCCCTGTCATCTCTGTATCCGATGAAGGCTGCACAGCCTTCGCAGCTGTAATCTCCATTCCGGATGAAGGAAGCATTGCGAACAGCACAGCGGCGCTCAGTGTCAGGGAAAGAATTAATTTGCCATGCATACATGCTCCTTATGCCAATGCCTGTGCCTTGATCACCCGGCACTGTTCGTCACTGTCCATTTTCCGTAGCTGCTTCGGATGCCTCTTCCGGTCCGATGACATCACCCGTATGGGCGATATAAATCTCTTCGATATCCGGAATGCGGCCCATGCCTTCAATCTGGCATTCAACACTGTCAAAATTGCCGGAGTTTACAAACTGATTATACCAGGATTCAGGATCGTCTTTTCCGGCCATATCATTATTGGCATGGTCGCCTGCGACGACCATCAGCGGCCGAAGTATGATCTTCCTGTATCCTGCCTCCGCCGCCTTCGCAATAACCTTCTCGCAGGCGGTATCTTCCGGTTTTCCTTCCACCGTGCCGACAAATACGTTCTTATACCCCAGCGTTTCCATCTGCGTCTGCATCTGATCATAGGTTACACTGGCCGTATGAGAGGTTCCATGGCCCATCAGTACAAATGCGGTACCGTCGTCCGCCGCCTTCGCAAGGCTTTCATAACCGGCTTCTTCCACGGCTGCTGCCATTACGCTTTCCGCCACCTTCTGTTTATCTTCATTGAGTGCGCCCGCGTCACTTCCGACTTCACCGAGCAGCGGTTCTGCAACCTTCACGGACTCGAAATTATCCGCAAAGCGATCGACGGCTTCGCTCAGCTCGTCATACTCGGCGCCATGCATCAGGTGCGTCGGCTGGACGATCAGATTTTTCACTCCGTTATCCACGGCGCGCTCCAGCGCCTGATCCATGTTATCTATATATTCTCCGTCGCGGGCCTGCACATGATTGATAATAATCTGTGCGGTGAAGGCCCTCCTTACCGACCAGTCCGGATAAGCTTCCTGAAGCGCTTTCTCAATACCGCCGATATCCCGGGCACGGCTATCGTTGAAGGAGGTACCGAAGGAAACCACAAGGATCTCATTTTCCCCGATACCATCCTCATTGAGCGGATCATCCGCGCCGGCGTCCCCGGTGTCCCTGCCAAAATAGTCGGGATCTGCATACTGGCCGGAAACAAGCTCCTTCTGAGCATCGGTCAGTGCATCCCACGCTTCCTTCGCTGCCTTGCAGTCTTCGTCCGTCGTCTCCGTCCGTTCCTGAACATAAATCTTGTCAATCAGGTCTGCCGCCTTCCGGGCAGCCTCCAGATCCTCCGCTGCCGCAGCTTCCTGCGTGGAAGCTTCCGAAGCAGACTCGGCCATCACCGCACCGCCCATCACGGAACAAGCCAGCATGGATGCCAAAAATACAGATAAAACCTTCATCTTCATAATTCCTCCTCCTTATCCTGATCAAATATTCCAACCGACAGAAGCATTTCAGCCTGTCCGGACCGGAAATCCCGGCGGCACATTTCAGCCTGAAAAAACTCCCGGCTCAGGCCAGGAGTTTCTGATTTTGCGGATATAAGGAGGCAGCGGACGGGGGTTACTTTACTTTGCTCCGCACTCCACAACAGCGAATACCAGGATCTCGTGGCTTTTTTGCTTATTCAGAAGGCAGGTCTCCTGGCTTGCAGTGTACATACCGGCCGTCTTCCCGTTTGCACAGTGACTGAAGTTTTGCTTCCTGGCCTGTAAAACTGCTTACAGTGACGAGTTCGCACAGGATTTACACCTGTTTCCCTTTTCATCGGTTCCCCGACACCTCCCGCATCTGTTCAGTTGTCATCTTTACTTATATACCCCGCCTGCTTCCTTGTCAATAAAGTTCGCAGGCAAACTGTCCGGGGCTGCCGCAAATTTGCTGCATCAGGTGATGCCCTCCCGGAGAATCTGATAGATCTTCTCCATGGAAAGTGATCTTCGAAGAGCGGCGGCCAGAATATCATACTGACTTTCCTCGAACGAACGGTAATCCTTTTTCTCTGAACCGAAATCTGTGCCGGACAGCTTCTTTCCCGCACGGCCGGCAAGCGCCTCTGCCACCTTTTCTGCGGTACCATCCGAGTCAAAAATTCCGTGCACATAGGTCCCGCACACGCTGCCGTCCGCTGTGCAGGCTCCGTCATATTTATCTTCGGACTGACGGCCTGAAACCGCATGCAGTCCGGTAAGATTCCGGCATTCACCATGCCGCGTCGTAATCCCCATGTGAATTTCGTAGCCCTCCAGGGGATGAGCGGAAAGCGGATGAAAAACACCCGGCAGGCTGGCGAAAGATCCCTTCACCTGCGTTCTGGTTTTCCGGGATGTGAACACGGTATCCGTCGGAATAAGTCCCATTCCTCTCATCCGGCCCCCCTCCTCCACGCCTTCAGGGTCGCTGAGCGTATTTCCCATCATCTGGTAGCCGCCGCAGATTCCGAAGATGACGGTTCCCTCCGAGGATGCCTTCTTTACCGCCGCCTCAAGACCGCACTGGCGAAGCCACTTCAGGTCCCCCATGGTATTCTTGGTTCCTGGCAGAATGATCATATCCGGATGTCCCAGCTTATCCACAGAACTCACGTACCGGAGGCGCACTCCGTTCAGTGCCTCCAGCACATTAAAATCCGTAAAATTGGAGATACGCGGCAGACGTATCACGGCGATGTCCACGCAGGCCGTCCTGCTGTCGTTCCCGTCCGCTTTTTCATATTTTTCTTCCGAAAAGCGTTCCGTCAGGCTGTCCTCATCATCCAGCGCAAGGTTCAGGTATGGTACGGTCCCGACCACCGGAATCGAACATTTGTCTTCCAGCATCTGTATTCCGGGATCCAGGATGGATTTATCCCCGCGAAATTTATTGATAATCAGGCCCTTTACCATGGCCCGCTCCTCTTCCCCAAGAAGCATCACCGTCCCGGTCAGCTGGGCAAAAACTCCGCCCCGGTCAATATCCCCGACCAGAAGAACCGGTGCAGACGCCATCTTTGCCATTCCCATGTTGACGATGTCATTTTGATTCAAATTGATTTCCGCCGGGGAGCCGGCGCCTTCAATGACGATAATGTCATTCTCTGCCGCCAGCCGGTCATACGATTCCCGGATTACCGGAACCAGGTTCTTTTTGTATTCGAAATACTCCCGTGCGGACATGTTCCCGACAACTTCACCGTGAACGATCACCTGGCTTCCCGTATCATTCACAGGTTTGAGAAGGATTGGATTCATGTCCACGGAAGGTTCCGTACCGGCTGCCTGTGCCTGCATCACCTGGGCCCGGCCCATCTCCAGCCCTTCCCTTGTTATGTAGGAATTCAGTGCCATATTCTGCGATTTGAACGGTACCGTCCGGTAACCGTCCTGGTGGAAAATACGGCAAAGTCCGGCGGCGATCACACTTTTTCCCGCGCTGGACATGGTTCCCTGGATCATAATTGCCTTTCCCATACGTGTTCACCTTTCCCTTGTCATCATTCCGTATGCATCTGCTCTAAGGCATCATCCTTTGTTTTCAGTCAGGCGGTAGCCTCTCGGTGTCACCAGTCTGTCCCCGATGATCCTGGTATGTGAATTTCCGATAAACACGGTTGTAAACATATCCACTTCCAGGCCTGCCAGCTCGCCGAGCCGTACAATCTGCGCCTCCTGGCCTTCCCGGCCGATGCTCCTGACAATCCCGCAGGGCCTGCTCTCCGGCAGACCGCACGACAGAAGAATATCGCACGCCCTCTTAAGATAATCCCGCCTCCGGCGGCTGGACGGATTATAAAGCACAATTGCAAAATCACCCAGGGCAGCCCCCTTCAGACGCCGCTCTATTTCTTCCTTCGGCGTCAGCAGATCGCTCAGACTGATTGTACAAAAATCATTCGTCAGCGGGCTTCCGAGAAGCGCAGCTCCGCTCAGCGCAGCGGTGACGCCAGGGATAATCTGAATCCTGCCGGCAAGAGCCGGATATTCCACACTCATCTGAAGCACCAGACCGGCCATCCCGTACACACCCGCATCTCCGCTTGAAACCAGGCAGACATTCTTTCCCTTTTCCGCCTCCTCAAGCACCATGCGGCAGCGTTCTTCCTCCCGGCGCATCGGTGTTGTCTCAAACATTTTATCCGGAAAATATTCCCGTATCAGTTCAATGTAGGTTGTATACCCGATGATAAGATCGCTGTTTTCAAGCGCCTCCCGGGCAGCCTCAGTCATACCTTCCTTACTTCCGGGACCAATCCCGGCAATATAAATCATTCCCTTTGTATGTTCCATCATCCCATTTTTCTTCCGTTAATTCTGCCTCTGGTTTCACTACCGGTCATCTTGTTCCGGCTGCCATGTAAAGGAGCGCGTTGCAGATCGCTGCCGCCACATTGCTGCCGCCCTTGCGGCCGCGCGTAACAATATAATCCGCATCCGTCCTCAGAATAAGTTCCTTCGACTGAGCCGCGTTAACAAACCCCACCGGGCAGCCGATGATCAGCGCCGGCCGGTATTCCCCCCTGCGGATAAATTCATACAGCCGGATCAGTGCGGTTGGAGCATTTCCGACGGCAAAAATCAGCGGTCCCTCCATGGCAGCCGCCCGCTCCATACATACGGCGGCGCGCGTCTGCCCCGTTTTTTTCGCCTCCGCCGCCACATCCGGATCACTCATAAAACAGTATGCTTCTCCGCCAAAAGCACGGAGCGTACTTTTGTGTATACCGGAAAAAGCCATGTTTGTATCTGTCACAACACCGGCTCCGCTGCGAATCAGCGCTATGGCCTTCGGTACAACCCCCGGGGAGAACACCAGGTTCTCCTCGTAATCAAAATCAGCGGTTGTATGGATAACCCTCTTGACGATGGGCTTAAGCTCAGGGGGCAGGTCCGGGTGTTTCATGCCGGACTCTATTAATTCAAAGCTTCTTTTCTCTATATCCGCCGGAGGGACCATCTCCAGAGGAATGTCTCCTGGGAAAATGGCATCCTTATCCGGTCTCCTGTCTTCATACATATTTTTTTCTCCCTGCGTATTCCCGGCATGCCGCTGCATAGCGGACCGCCATCTCCGGATTCGAGTAAAAATGGATATGAGGAAATCCCGCTGTCAGCTGAGACGCGGCCACCGAATTCATCCACTGTTTTCCGCCTTTTTCTGTCAGGAAGGTATCCGGCACAACATCCGAAATGTAATGATGGAACTCATGAGCACAGATCTGTGCCCCCTGCCGGCAGAGCAGATTATCCTTCCGGGCCGTCATTGTCACATAGCCGAAGTGCTGAAGTTTCCGGGTGAATACACATTCCCCGTCCAGCACATCGCACATCTGAAAGCTCCGGCCGTCCGGATCCTTAAGACCCCGGTGGAGATACATATATCCGCCGCATTCGGCCAGCGTCGGAAGACCTTCCCGGACGGCCTTGCGGATCTGATTTCGAATACCCGCATTTTCCTCCAGTTTCTCCGCGTACAGTTCCGGATAGCCGCCCCCTAGATACAGTCCGCTGATCTTCTCCGGAAGATTTCCGTCTCCAAGGGGTGAAAACTCCACGATTTCACAGCCAAGATTTCTTAAGAGATCAAGATTATCCTCGTAATAAAAGCAGAAGGCCCGGTCCCGCGCCACGGCAATCCGGATTTTTACCTGTTCCGGAAAAGAGGGCCCGTCTGCCGGAGCAGAATAGATTATTTCCTTCCCGTCCGGATCTTTCTCCATCTCAGGTGCCGTATGAGCCAGCCGGAGGATCCCATCCACGTCAAGGTACGTTTCAGCCGCCGAAGCAAGATTCTGCATCTTTACCTTCAGATCAGCAACCTCCTGCGCCGTGACAAGGCCGAGATACCGGCTTTTCAGTTCTGCTTCCTTCCGTTTCGGAAAGTATCCGAGCGCTTCCAGACCTCTGTCCCGGCAGTAACGCTTTAGTTCCGGATAAAGGGAGGGCGGCAGCTCATTAAAAATGACGCCGCGGATCATTGAATTTTTGCGAAAATTCGTAAATCCGTCGATAACCGCTTCCACCGACTGGCTCATGCCGTGACAGCGGACTACGAGGATCACGGGAACGGAAGCCGCAGAGGCAATGGAATAGGAACTTGCCGGATCTTTCATCCCCAGGCCGTCATAATAGCCCATCACACCTTCTATGACGGAAATGTCCGCCTGTTGGCTGTTTTTTCGAATCAGGCTGCGGATCGTCCGGTCATCCATAAAAAATCCGTCCAGATTACGCGACGGTACGCCGATCACCCCCGAGTGAAACATGGGATCAATATAATCCGGCCCGCATTTATAACTCATCACTGTAAGGCGGCGGTTTACCAGTGCCTGAAGGATGGCACAGGTAATGGTCGTTTTGCCGCAGCCGCTGTTTGTTCCGGCAATCATTACGCGATCTGTCATTTGCCTTCACCCCATTTTTCCAGAATAATGCGCTCCGCTTCCCCGACCGTTATTCCGTTTTCTTCTTCCGGCCTGCGGATGACGATCAGAAGGCATCCCGTTTTTTCTGCCGCCTCCAGCTTCTCCGGCATTCCGCCTTCCCGTCCGGAGTCCTTGGTCACCAGAATGCCGGCACCACTTTCGCAGATATGCCGGATATTATCCTGTACCGTAAAAGGGCCTTTTTCCAGTATAAGATTTTTTTCCGGAAGTCCCGCCCTCAGCGCCGCCTTCACCGAACTTTCAAGCGGAAGCATCCGTGCGTATACCCTGTCCGCAAAGCCGCGAACCGCGGCAAAGGCAGAAAGCTCCTTGCTCCCCGTACACAAAAGAATTTTCTCTTTCGTGCCGCTTAGAAACTCCGCCGCTGCCGGAGAAGAGGGAAATACACGGGCACTTTCCGGAAGAGGGGTCGGCGCCCGAAGCACCCGCAGGTATTTGATGCCGCACTCATGGCAGGCGCTTTTGATATTCCGGGAAACTTCCACCGCATACGGATGCGTAGCATCGATGACCGCGGTTATATTCTTTTTGCGGAAAAAGCGGATCATCTGCTGCCCGTCCATCCGGCCTTCCAGAATCCGGCAGAATTTCATGCTTTCCGGGAGAACCTCCCTTCCGTACTCCGTCGCTACCGAGACATAGCACGGAATTTTCTCTGTCTCTGCAAACCCGGAAAGCACGCGGCCTTCCGTGGTTCCTCCGAAGATAAAAATATGTTCTGTCATAAATTTCTCATAAATTTCAGGTTCAGATATCCACAGGTACCATAGCCGCCGCCAGAGTAACTTTCCCGAAAATCTCCTTTGGAAATAGCAGCCGGCCTCCATTTCCACAGCCGCACACGGCACTTCGCCCGCACACGTTGTCTACGCCAGTCACTGATTTTACGAAAGAGGAGGCGGAAAATTCACCGGCCGCCTTTTCAAGCTGGAGCGATGTAAAGGTGACAAAAGGCACCTGAAGACGCCGCGCAGTCTCCGCCATTCCTTCCTCGTCCGCCTTCAGATCAATCGAACAGAGCCGGCGAATAGAACGCATGTCCAGATGATGCTTTGAAAGGAACTGCTCCAGAGCGGTTTCGATCACAGGGGCTGCGGTTCCCCGCCGGCAGCCGGCTCCGATGACAATCTGCTTCGGAACCAGCTTGAGCGTACGTTCCCACGGATAGTCCGGATTCACATCTGCCTCAGGTGTGATATAAATCAGCACCGGTGCTTCCTGTGCTGCCTGGTTCTGACCGGTCCATGGCGTACAGTCCTTCGGAATGTGGTTCAGCCGGACAAACCTCTCATCGGAAGCCATATAAACGGTTCTGCCGGCGAGTACCGCGGACGAAACCTCCTTCGCCAGCTGCATATTCGTAAGAATGAGATTATGATTGCGGGCAAACACATCGACGGCGAATTTTCCATGCCGGTCGGTCGCTGTCGTAATGACTGGCACCGCGTGCAGAATATCCGCACATCGGATCGCCAGTTCATTTGCTCCGCCCAGATGTCCGGACAGGATCGGAACGGTAAAGCTTCCCTCCTCATCAATCACCACCACCGGAGGATCCGCCGTCTTTGACCGTATGAAAGAAGCAATCTGCCGGACGGCAATTCCGGCTGCGCAGATGAAAATCAGGGCTTTCCTGCCGTTAAAGGCGTCCCCGACGACCGGAACGGCGCTGTGAAAAGGACTCAGTCCCTCCGCTTTGAAGGTATCAAACTGATAGCCGGTACAGTCATATTCCGGCTGCAGAGCTGTACACAGCTGGCGGTTCAGTGCGGCAGCCTCCGCTGTATACGAAATAATCACTGCTTTTTTTCTCTGCTCAGATTCCCGGTTCTGATTCATGTCTCACCTTTCCGGCTTCCCGGTATCCCGTCGTGAACTCTGGATCGTACAGCTTTGAAAGCTCGTACTCGTCCCCCAGACAGTACCCGACAATAATTAAAGCAGTTTTTTCAATGTGATTGTGCGCTGCTTCCCGGGCAAGGCAGCCCAGCGGGCAGCGGATAACCTTCTGATCCTCCCAGCTTGCCTTATAGACGATGGCCGCCGGCGTATCCTCCCGGTATCCGCCCCGGACAAGTTCCGCTGTCAGATCCTTCAGCATGGAAGCGCTCAGGAAAATAACCATTGTTGCCTGGTGAGAAGCAAGGGATGCGATGCTTTCTTCTTCCCTCACTTTGGTCCGCCCGGCCATACGGGTAATGATGACCGACTGCGATACGCCGGGCAGTGTGTATTCCGCTTCCAGTGCCGCGGCGGCAGCGCAGAAGGAACTGACGCCCGGACAGATATCAAAATCGATATTCAGCTGCCTCAGACGGTCCATCTGCTCCCGGATAGCTCCATACAAACAAGGATCGCCTGTGTGCAGACGTACCGTCGTCAGGCCCTCCTTCTCTGCCTGCCGGATTGTATCGATCACCTCGTCCAGCGTCATCCGTGCGCTGTTATAAATCCGGCAGTTTTTCTGCGCGTTGGAAAGAAGCTGCGGATTAACCAGAGATCCGGCGTAGATAATAACATCCGCATTTTCGATATATTTTTCACCTCTCAGGGTAATCAGATCCGGCGCTCCGCTTCCGGCGCCTACAAAATGAACCATTCTTTTCTCTCCTCAGAATCCTTCCGCAATATTGTCTGCGGCTATTTTTTCAATCAGTTTCTCTGCCTTCGCTGTCCGGCCAAGATATCCGTATCCGGAAGAAAAAAGCACCGCAGCCATCTGCATTTTCCCATGTACGCGCATCGTCATCTGCCGTTCTATCCGTTCGAGCAGGACGTTCCGCACCGGCTCCCATATCTGATTTTTCATCAGATAGGACAGTGCCTCCTCCGTTGTACAGCATTTCAGCAATTTTTGCAGCTGCACCGTCGGAAGGCCCGCCTCGATTCCGCAGGCGCAGAGCGTTTCCATACGCCCGTCCGCGATGTGCGAATGCGTATTCATAATACCTGCTCCGAGCTTGCACAGCTTTCCGATGTGGCCGACCAGAAGCACACTCTGAAAATTCATATGCAGTGCCATGTCGAGAGTATCCCCGATAAAATTGCTGCAGACAACCGCCCGCTCCGGGCTGATCCCATACTGCCTGTGAATAAAATCGAGCCCGAAATTGCCGGGTGCCAGAAGCAGGTTCTTTTCGCCCATCTGCCTTCGCTGCTCCATCTCAACGCGGATGGTTTCCACGAGTGCCTGCTCGCTCATCGGCTCCACGATCCCTGTCGTACCCAGTATGGAAATGCCTCCCACGATGCCGAGCCGCGGATTGAACGTCTGTTCCGCTATTTTTTCTCCATCGGGAACCGAAATTTCAATGGCCAGGGAACCGGTATAATGGTATTCTCTGAGGACTTCTCCTACTTCCTCCCGGATCATCCGGCGCGGAACGGAATTGATGGCACTCTCTCCCACCGGCTGGTCCAGCCCGATCTTCGTGACCGTACCGACACCGCTGCCGCCCCGGATCACAATATCCGGTCCTTTGCCGGAGGCCGGTTCCGGTATCCTCCTCGCTCTGGCCATAATCAGGATGCCATCGGTAGCGTCCATGTCGTCTCCCGCGTCCTTCCGGATCCCGCACCAGGCTTCCTTCTCCGTTCTGCCCGGATTTTCCGTTCTCAGATGTAAAACTATTCCCGAGGGTGTACGAACCGATACATATTCTGCGTTTTCTCCGCTAAAAAGCAGGACCGCCGCAGCCTTCGCGGCACCCGCAGCGCAGCTTCCCGTTGTATATCCCCGCCGGAGCTTTTTCTGATTTTTGTATACAAAAGAGTCAGGATTTTTCTGCATCTTACTCACTCTTCCACTGTGGAATCGTGATCACCACAACCGGGTTCAGTGACTTCATAAGATGATAATTACCGGCCAGTTCTGCCCGCGCCGCGCTGATCTGAACAATCTGTACATCCCTGATATTTCTCTTTCGGAGAATCTCCATCACCTGTGCCAGTGTTTCCAGCGACACCGTGTTGATTACGATTCGAACCGACGGATTCAGTCTGCCCGCCGTCTCCAGAATATTTTCAATATTCCCGGAGCTTCCCCCGATGAACACATGCGTAGGTTTCTCCAGACCATCCAGGCAGTCCGGTGCCAGGCCTTCCACCACGGTTACATTGTCCGTTCGAAAGCGGATCCGGTTCCTGCGGATCAGGTCCGCCGCCTCCGGCTTTTTTTCGATGGCATAGATCAGTGCGTCCGGACACTGAAGGGCGGCCTGGATACTGACCGAGCCGGTTCCGGCGCCAATATCGTACAGTACGGCGCCGCCGGAAAGCTCCAGCTTTTGAAGTGAAATGGTTCTGACCTCGCTTTTTGTCATCGGAACCGGACGTGCAAATGTTCCCCCGCCGGTGATCCGGATAAATTCTTCATCCGGGATCTCGCGAAGCACCGCTTTCTGCGGCTTCGGATTTTCAAACACAGCCGAAAACGGAGACGGCAGCTGTGCAGCCGTCAGTTCCCGGGCCGTCAGATGAACAATCTGCTCATCCTCATATCCAAGTCTTACTCCGATATGTGCGATCACCGGATCCATTCCGTACTCCAACAGTTTTTCTCCGACCTGCTGCAATTCCCCGCTTTTTCCCATCAGCGCAAATGTATACCGGTTATCCCGGATTGCCGCAATAAAATTTACCTTTTGGCCGTGCAGACTGATAAGCTTCATATCCTGCCACGGCAGTGAAAGCTTCGCGCACAGTGCCGGGACAGAAGAAATTCCCGGAACCATTTTTACATCGTACCCCTCAAGGGCACCCGCAGTTTTAGAAGCCCCGCTGTAAAATCCGACATCCCCGGACAAAAGTACAGCCGCCTTCTGCCAGTTTTCCTGCGTGTCCAGAAACTCACGGATTTCCTGTGGTTTCCAGGAACAGAGTATCCTTCGTCCGTTCTTTCTGTAGGGCTCCAGAAGCCGATCCGCTCCGATGAGGATGTCTGCTTCCCGGATAATTTTTGCTGCTTCCAGGGTCATTCCCAGGGCTGAGCCGGTTCCGATCCCGGTAAGATACACTGTTTTTCTCATGTAATTATTCTTTCTGCTCCTGCAATTTTCCTGTCTTTCGGGCATACTCCTTCAATATCCGGTTGACCTCATTATAAGGGCCGAAGCCGGTAAGGGTACACAGACATTTTTCACTTTTATCGATCAGCTTCTTTGCCGCCTCCAGGCAGTCCTCCGGGACCGGATAAAAAGCCCGGGCACTTACCACGGTGCCGGCAACAGACGAGGCCACCGCGTAATCTATATCATTCTCATAAAGGACGCCGGCTGCAAACGGAATGTTTTTCCGCTGAAGAGCATAGAAGGTCCCGATTCCGGTCCCTCCCCCGCAGATTACAAATACTGCCGGATCTCCTGCGTCTGCCGGAAGATTCATCATGCCCAGACGGCTGTCAAAACATTTTTCTTCCACTCCGTACAGCTTCTGAATGTAATTTCCGGCAAAGATTTCCTCCGGTGTTCCCGAGCGGACTGCTTTTCCATTCTGTATGCAAAGAATCTGATCCGAAACCTTTCGGGCAAGATCGACTTCATGCAGCGACATCAGCACCGCCAGTTTCCGCTCCCGTGCCATTTTCCTTATTCCGGACAGAATATCCAGCTTAAATCTCATGTCCAGGAACGAGGTCGGCTCATCCAGAATGAGTACCGCAGGCTGCTGGCACAGAGCCCGTGCAAGCATGACACGCTGGCGCTGGCCATCGCTTACCTTTGTGAAATCCTGATTTGCTACGATGTCCGCATGCATCATCTGCAGTGCTTCATCCACGATCCCCCAGTCTTCCTCCGAGAGAATTCCCAGCCGTCCGGTATAGGGGTAACGGCCGGTGGCGGCGACATCCCGGCAGGTCATATACTCCGGATGCAGCCGCTGCGTCATGACCATCGACATTTTTTCGGCAATGCAGCTGTCCTTCATCCGCGCCATGCTCTCTCCTTCCAGGTAAACCGTACCGGAGAAGACCGGCAGCTGTCTTATGATGCTCTTGAGCAGTGTCGATTTGCCGGCTCCATTCGGTCCGATCAATGTAACAATCTCACCAGGATACAGATCGAAGCTGACATCATCGACGATCACGCGGTGCGCGTACCCGGCCTTCAGATGTTCCGCCCGGAGGATCCGACTGTCTGCTTTTTTTTCAGTCATCTCTTCCTCCTTTCCGGCGCACCATCATGATGATGACGACCGGAGCCAGCAAAATTGCGGTCACGGAACTGACGGCCAGTTCCGTCGGCGCAAAAAGAAGCCGGGACATATCATCACAGAAAAGCGTTATGATGGCTCCCCCCAGAAAGCATCCCGGGATCAGGACAAGAGGACGGGCTGTTTTCATCAGCATCTTCATCAGATGCGGGACGGCAACGCCGACAAAAGAGATAGGGCCGGCAAAAGCGGTTACAATAGCGGATAAAAAACTGGAAAGAAGAATCAAAATTATTCTCAGCCTCTTCACGTTTACTCCCATATTTCGCGCATAGCTTTCTCCCATCTGGCAGGCGCCGATCGGCTTGGAAAGCAGAAACGTGAACACCAGAACAATTCCTGTCAGCACCACCATCAGGCGCACATTGCTCCAGCTGATGCCGGAAAAACTGCCGAGAGACCAGTTATGCAGATTCACGATATTGGAATCATCGGCAAAAGTGACCACCAGATCTGTGACCGCAGTACAAATGTACCCGATCATGATTCCGCAGACCACCAGAAGTGACATATTTTTAATCCGGAATGATACGGCCAGCACGAACCCCATGGCCAGCATGGATCCGATAAACGCAGCCAGAATCATCACCGCCGGGGTCGTCATTATTCCCCTGGAAAGCAGAAATACCATGGTCAGTGCAACCACCAGTCTGGCACCGGAGGATATTCCCAGAATATAGGGCCCGGCAATCGGATTCCCGAAAAATGTCTGCAGCAGAAAGCCGGATACCGAAAGTGCTCCGCCAAGCAGCGAAGCTGCGATCACGCGGGGGATCCGGATTTCATGGATCACAGTATAGTATGTCTCTCCCGTCTGTCCGGACCGGTGAAACAGGATGTTCCACGCTTCCCGGAAAGGAATGCTGACCGAGCCGGTGCTGATACTCCACAGCATCAGCGCAAGCAGGGCAGAGATTAAAATAACAAATAATAAAATATAGCGGCCATTACTTTTTGATTTTTGCATAAAAATACTCCGTTCTGTATACAGAACGGAGTATAACACACTTGCTGCCTGAATAAAACACACTTATTGCGTGTTTTGGGTCAGACCCTCTCCTGCCGGCTTTCGAAGATCGATTGAACGGATCTGCTTGCGAAGCGGAAGAACGCTCTTCGGATTGACCGACAGCTCATCCACTCCCATGCGCAGGAACGTTTCCGTAAGACTCAGATCCGCTCCCAGCTCACCGCAGATGCCAACCCAGCAGTTATGGCGGTGGCCCGCTTCGACCGTCATTCTGATCTCCCGGAGGACAGCCGGATGATGGGGATCCGAGAAGGCTTCCAGTTTGGCATTCTGCCGGTCAATCGCACAGGTATACTGTGTCAGATCGTTGGTGCCCAGGGAGAAGAAGTCAACTTCCTGCGCCAGTTCATCTGCGCAAAGCACAGCAGCCGGAGTTTCCACCATGATCCCGATCTGAATTTTGTCAGAGTACGGTTTTCCTTCATTTTCCAGTTCTCTCCTGCACTCCGCCAGAATATCCTTGCATTCTTTCACTTCGCGGAGGCTGATGATCATGGGGAACATGATCCCCAGATTCCCATAAACGGAAGCGCGAAGCAGGGCGCGAAGCTGTCTCTTGAAGAAGTCCTTTCGGGTCAGACAGATACGGACAGCCCGGAAGCCCAGTGCCGGATTTGTCTCCTTGTCCAGATTCATGTAGTCAATCGTCTTGTCAGCGCCGATATCGCAGGTTCGGATAATCACCAGCTTCGGAGCCAGTGTTTCCAGCACTCTCTTATAGGCCTGGAACTGTTCTTCCTCCGCCGGATCCGCCTTGCTGTTCAAATATACAAACTCGGAGCGGAACAGTCCGACACCCTCCGCATCATTGGCCGTAACATTGCCTATATCCTGCGGACCGCCGATATTGGCATATACCCTGACCGTCGTCCCGTCGATCGTCGTGTTGGGCAGTCCCTTCAAATGTTCCAGCAGCGCGTCCTGTGCCAGTTCCTGCTCATGTCTCCTGGTCAAAGAGTCAACCAGGTCCTGTGTCGGCTCAATGTAAACGCAGGAATTGTAGCCGTCCAGGATAGCAAACTTCCCGTCCCAGCTGTCATCAATATCCTTGCACTGAATCAGCGCCGGAAGGTTCATGCTGCGCGCCAGAATGGCGGTATGGCTGTTGGAACTTCCCTCGCGGGTAATCATCCCAAGCAGAAGGTTCTTATCCAGTTTCACCGTCTCCGAAGGGGCCAGATCCTCCGCCACCAGAATGGACGGCTCGGTCCCCTGCAGTGAGCTGGTATCCAGTCCGAGCAGGCATTCGATAATATCATTCCCCACATCCATAACATCCGCGCTTCTTGCCTGGAAATAAGGGTCGTCCATTTCACTAAACATCTGTGCCGTATTCTCAAAGCCGCGCTGTGCCGCGTACTCCGCGGTATGCTTCTGCTCTACAATGATGGACTTGATGGAATCAAGGAGATCGTCATCATCCAGCATCATGGCGTGAAACTGGAAAATAGCCGCGCTGTCCTCTCCGGCGGCTTTTACCGCCTTCTCGTAAAGAACATTCTGCTGAGCCTGCACCTTTACGCGGGCGTCCTCAAAACGTTTCAGTTCCGGCACCGGATCTGCCACGATTTCCTCACCAATTTTATACTCCGGTCTTTTATAAACGCGGATCCTGCCGATAGCAATTCTGTTTACAATACTTGTTCCCGTTGCGACCTGCATTTTACTACACCTCCGAAAAAAAAGCGCACGCACGCTCCCGTGCATGCGCCTCGTGATTATCCGCTTCCTCCTGCCGGACGAAAGACCGTCCGGCAGGCTATCTTAAAATCATCAAAGGTTCTCTTTCAGGAATTTTTCAAGTGCTTCCACGGATGCATCTTCGTTTCCGCCGTCAACGGTAACGGTAACGGTATCGCCCTGCTTAATTCCAAGGCCCATAACCGCCAGAAGCTTCTTTCCGTCTGCGCTCTTGCCATCTTTGTTTGTAAGCGTAACCTTACTGTCCAGTGCCTTTACCGCCTGAACAAGCAGTCCCGCCGGACGGGCATGAATTCCTACCGGATCCGTGATAGTATACTCAAATGTTTTCATGTTGAAATTCCTCCTTCAATTACGTTATTATTACAGAAACATTATACAGCCTTTTTCTCTGATTGCCACTGCGGTCCGATTATTTATTCAGGTTGTCACCGTATTGAACATTATCATAATCATCGCTGTTTGTAAGAAGTACAACTACGATATCAGAATGGCCTGCCTTCTTAATCTTATCCTTATCAAATTTCAGCAGCGGCTGGCCTACCTTCACCGGATCCCCCGTCTTTACATACGGAGTAAAGCCGTCTCCATTCATATCTACCGTATCAATACCTACATGGATCAGAAGTTCCATGTCATTGGCACCGGTAATACCGATGGCATGCTTAGAATCGGCAACAGAAGAAATATTGCCGTCCATAGGCGAATAAACAATATCACCGTCCGGCTCAATGCCGACGCCCATGCCCAGAACACCGGACGCAAACGTTTCATCCGGGATCTTGTTAAACGGAACAACATCGCCGTTCAGCGGTTTATAGATATCACCGCCGGAGCATTTGATAATCACATTGGCAAGGCCAAGAGGAACATTGCTTCCTGCCGCGCCGACTCCGCCGACTTCCGGCACATTTTCCTTTCCGGCTCCTTTTTTGCTCTTCGCCGCGGCCGGTGCATCCTCGTTAAAGATGGCCATCGTGATGCCAAAGGAAATAGCAAAGGAAACAGCCAGCAGGATTGTGTACTGAAGCGGCTGTTTAATGGTCAGATAGCCGGGAATGCCGGTAACTCCGTATGCCGTTGCACCGATGCCGGAAACTGCGCCATAGAAAGCACCCACCGTGCCGCCGATCATGCCGGCGATGAAGGGCTTAAAGAAGCGCATGTTTACACCGAAGATGGCAGGCTCGGTGATACCCAGGGCTGCAGAAAGGGAGGACGGAACAGCTACGGATTTCGTCTTCGCGCTTCTGGATTTAATGCCAACCGCAAGGCAGGCGCCAAACTGTGCAAAGTTTGCAGCGGATGCAATCGGCATCCAGGTGTTCAGTCCGCCTTCAACGGAAAGCATGCCGGCCTCGATAATGTTGTACATATGATGAAGACCCATAACCACCGTCCACGGATACAGGGCTCCCATCGCAGCCGCGCCGACCGGATTCTTCACCAGCCATTGTGCTCCGGTAAGAACCCAGCTTTCCAGTTGTGCGAATACCGGTCCGATCACCGTAAAGGTAAGAAAAAGAGTTACAAAAACAGTGCAGATGGGAACTACAAACAGATCAAGCATTTCCGGAATGTGCCTGTGCAGCCATTTTTCAATCCGGCTCATCAGCCATACCGCCATAATGACCGGAATGACATGTCCCTGGTAGCCTACCTGGCGGACAGAACCGACCACCCAGCCGCCGATCTTGAAGTGTCCGAGCAGATACCAGTGATTGATCGTATCTGCCGTGCCGACATTCCATGCATTCAGCAGACTGGAATGAATCATGGCAAGCCCGATAACCGCACCAAGGAAAATATTGCCGCCGAATACCCGGGCAGCGGAAATGGCAACAATAACCGGAAGATACGCAAAGGCAGTGTTCGCAATCATGTCAAGGAAGCCGTACCAGTCCGATCCGGAAAAGCTCGGAACCGCCTTGCCCAGCGCCTCGACAACGCCCATCAGAAGGCCGGAAGCTACGATGGCGGGAAGGATTGGAACGAATACATCCCCCAGCGTCTTCAGGATCTGCTTCCAGACAGGCATTTTGGATGCAGCTGCCGCCTTGACATCGTCCTTGGTTGCAGCGGTCATTCCCGTGATCGCAAGGAATTCATCGTACACCTTGTTGACAGTTCCGGTTCCGATGATCAGCTGAAGCTGACCGTTGGATTCGAACATACCCTTGACACCTTCGATATTGTCCAGAGCCTCTTTGTTCAGCTTGTTATTGTCCCTGATAACAAGACGAAGTCTGGTTGCACAGTGAGCCGCCTGGGCTATATTATCGCGGCCGCCGATATTATCGACGATCTCCTGCGCACACTTGTGATAATCCAGTGCCATTTACAAAACCCTCCTTGAAATAATTATTTCTGCCCTTTTCAGTTCAGGACTCTTCATCCCGCAGCCTGCCGGAACAGATTATTACAAAGCGCCGTGCGCTCTGAAATCAGATGATGAAGTATTCTGTAAAGTCTTTATCCGGCGGTGTCTTCCCGCCCCTGTCAGATCAGGCCAAGTTTCCGGAATGCCTTCTCCAGCCCGTCTTCCAGCACCGGCTCGCAGACCATGTCGCTGATTTTCTTCAGTGTCTCCGAACCATTTCCCATGCAGACGCTCAGGCCAACCGTCTGTATCATTTCAAGATCGTTCATCGAATCGCCGAACCCGATGGTATCGCTTACCGGAATATTCAGATGCTGTGCGATCTGCCGCACTCCCTGTCCCTTGTTGAATTTGCGGTTGATAAGTTCGCCGTTGACACATCCGTGCGCCGGCACATCCTGTATCGCAAAATTAAACTGGTCTTCCAGCTGCTGTTTTGCCTCGTCCAGATCGGACATCCGGTTTGCCATGACAACCACCTTGTACACCGGGCGGCCGTCATACTCACTCATCGGGCGGATACCGAGATTGGAAGCCAGCGCTTTTCGCCAGCGCTCAATCTCGCTGTTTCCCTCCGGCTGATCCTTCAGGAAAGCATCCAGATTTTCATCGCCCCAGGATCCGTCCGCCGCCTCCACGGTACAGAAAACCCCGTGCCGGTGGAGAGAAGTCAGCGCCATATCCAGCTGTTCAGCGGTCATCGGGCAGTCAAAAAGCACCTCGTCTCCACACACCACGTGGCCGCCGGCACTGGCAATCACTCCGTCAAAGCCATACGTAAGCAGCGGCTTAAGCATATCCATATTCCGTCCGGTACACAAAAAAACCTTATGTCCGTTTCCCTGTGCCTTCTTAATCGCACGCACGGCGCTCTCCGGCGGCACATTCTCTCCCGGGGGCGTCAGTGTTCCGTCGATATCTACGAAAACCAGTTTCATACAGCCCTTACTCCTTATCCACATCAATGACCGGATTTTTATCGCTCGTATAAGATGTCATCAGCCATGCGAAATCAAATCCCGGAATTCCGACAGCTCTGGCCGGACGTTCATTTCCGGTCAGCATGTCATAGTAGGTCTCCGGCTCATTAACCCAGGCGGTCTGATCCGACTCACTGAAATTAAACAGGCCGATCATCTTCTCACCCTTGCAGTAGCGTCCGATTCCAAGTACATGGTCATTCCAGGTTTCCACCACCCAGGCATCTGCATTGCTTTCGAACATGGTGTATGCCTTCCGGATCTGTGCCAGCTTCCGGATTGCCGTAAAAATCCTTCCCTCCCGGGTTGTCGGATCGCTTCTTCTGGCCACGGAATCCCAGCTCAGTTTCCCCCGGTGGAGGTAACGTGAATCATCGTATTTCAGCGGATCATTATGATAGGAATAATCATTCAGCTGGCCGATCTCATCACCGCTGTACAGGACCGGAATGCCACTCTGCGTAAACAGAAACGCATGAAGCATGATATCCAGTTTGATGGATTTGTCCAGCTTCGCGCTGTTGCGCTCATACTCGGCTGCCTCAATTCCGCACAGCGAAGCCGTCGTTCCGCACAGCCGGGCATCACCCAGCTTCGGATCATTATTGTAAAGCTCTCCGCGGGAATCACTTCCGTAGTAATTCCCGGTCAGATAATCGTTCAGATACTTCTTGTGCGGCACCTCCGAGACACCGAATTGTTTCAAATAATCATAGTCCAGCCCCCAGCCGATATCATCATGGCAGCGCAGATAATTTAAGAATACATACTGCTTCGGCAGTGCAAACACCGTCTCCAGCTGATGCTTCAGGAGCCGCACATCCCGGGTCGCCACAGTATGCCAGGTACTGGCCATGGTTGTTACGTTATACAGCATCTGGCATTCCGGTTTGTCTACTGTTCCGAAATAAGGAACGACCTTGGACGGCTCCATAACTACCTCGCCCAGCAGCAGTGTTCCAGGGCAGACGATCTCGGTAGCCATGCGCATAATACGTACCAGCGTATGAACCTGCGGCAGATTGCGGCAGCTGGTTCCCAGCGTTTTCCATATGTACGGAACCGCATCCAGGCGGATGATATCCACACCGTGATTACACAGGTTCAGCATATTCGCCGTCATATCATTAAATACCGTCGGGTTGCGGTAATTCAGATCCCACTGATACGGATAGAAGGTTGTCATGACAACCTTGTTAGCCTCCGGGCACCAGGAAAAATTGCCGGGTGCCGTGGTTGGAAATACCTGTGGAACAGTTTTTTCAAACTCATTCGGAATATCCCAGCTGTCAAAGAAGAAATAACGGTCCTGATACTCTTTTTCCCCTGCCTTTGCTCTTCGGGCCCACTCATGCTCGTCGCTTGTATGGTTCATTACAAAGTCAAGGCACACGCTCATCCCCTTGCCGTGACAGTCCGTGGAAAGATCATACAGATCGTCCATCGTACCCAGGGCCGGTTCCACGGTGCGGAAATCTGAAACAGCATATCCGCCGTCATTCTTGCCGGCAGGACTTTGAAGCAGCGGCATCAGATGCACATAGTTAATGCCGCACTCCTTGATATAATCCAGATGGCTCTGTACTCCCTTCAGCGTGCCTGCAAAGCACTGTGTGTACATCAGCACACCCAGCATCTCGCTGCCGGTATACCAGTCAGGAACAACTTCCCGCGCCTCGTCCCACTGTTTCAGTTCAATCGGACGGGATGCATAATACTCATGAAGCATACTGACGAAATACTCAAAAGCGTGCTCATCGTTATACAGCTCGTTATAAAGCCACTTCAGCTCGTCAACATTTTTATCCAGACGCCTCATGAATTCAGGTTCCCATTTCATTTCTTCAAACATCCGATAATCCCTCGCAGTCCGCCGTATTTCTGATCATCTGCGTTAAGCAAAATACGGCATATAATAATTGATTAATGATGATGTTGGGGTCAAATAAGAGGTTAAACCCTCCTCCCTTTTCTTTAGCACCTTGAAAATTTCACATATTTCTTTTAAAAACCAATTGTTGCGGG
>ONLK01000083.1 GCA_900318615.1 uncultured Eubacteriales bacterium | reverse complement strand
GCGAACAGTCTTATGTTCATATAGAGTATGGTTCTGAGTATGCCTGGCTTGAAGTTTGCTAAGGTGACTTCGCGGCTTTTTTTCATAGAGTCGAGAAAATCGTCCCGTATCCTGGCTATTTCTTTTGAATTGCACAGCAGCGTTCCGTTTTCGAAGTGGAGGTACAGGGACCGGTAATCGAGATTGATGGTGCCGACGGTGGCTACGGTGTCGTCGCTGACAAACACTTTAGCGTGATCGAAGCCTGGGGTATATTCATAAATTTTCACGCCGGCTTTGATCAGGTTCGGGTAGTAGGAACGCGTGATGTTGTAGATTATTTTTTTGTCCGGTATTCCCGGAGTGATGATGCGTACGTCGACGCCCCGCTGGGCTGCCAGGATGAGGGCATTCATCATGTCTTCATCGATGATGAGGTAGGGAGTGAAGATGTAGCAGTATTTCTGTGCCGCATTCAGGATGTTGATGTAGACGTTTTCACCGATCAGACTATCATCGAGCGGGGTGTCTCCATAGGGTACGATCCAGCCGTCCTGTTCAGAGCGGTAGGGTTCTGCCTTATATTTGGTGTAGTCGTCATCCTCGTGACGGGCGGCGTTCCACATGGTCAGGAACAGGACGGTGTAACTCCACACGGACGGTCCCTTAATACGGATGCAGTTGTCTTTCCAGTGCCCGTATTTTGATTTGATGTTTATATATTCATCGGCCAGGTTGATACCGCCGGAAAAGGCTGTTTTTCCGTCAATGACCAGAATTTTTCGGTGATCGCGGTGGTTCATAATCCCGTTGATGAGGGGATTGACTTTGTTGAAAGCCTGTGCCTTGATCCCCATTTTTTCCAGTTCGCACGCATATTTGATAGGCACCGTGTTGATGGAACCCATGTCATCGTAGAGAACGCGGCAGTCTACACCCTGAGCAGCCTTCTGTTTCAGAATTTCCAGCATGGAATTCCACATCCTGCCTTTTTCTATTATGAAATACTCCAGAAAGATGAAGCTTTTTGCTTTTCTCATTTCTTCAAGCATGACCGGCCAGCCTTCCTCGCCAACGCCGTAATAGCTGAACTGGGTATTTCGGTAGACGGGAAAACCAGCCGTGTGGGAGAGATATTCGAACTGCCCGGCGGCCAGAGGATTGCTTCCTTTGGCTTCTTTTAAGATATCTTCATCCTGCACATAATAATGAGCTGCTGTTTTTGTTTCTGCCTGAATGTTTTTATAGGTCGGGCTTGAAAAACGGTCAGCCACCTCGAAAAAGATGTAGACCAGCGTCCCGGCGACCGGAAAGATCATAACTATCATTACCCACATCAGGTCGGATGACAGGTGCTTGGAGGTATTAACGATGTACAGTACAATGAAAACGCTGATAATTCGGAGACTGCTTTCCAGCCAGGCAGCATAGGGGTGCAGATAGTAAGAAAGAACAAGAATCCAGAGAACTTCCAGCAATACAAGCAGAAGTGTTTTGCCCGCCCGACTGTTGATGAGGTGAAAAGTGCTCTTCATTAAAACTCAGCTCCTTCATAAGTAAAAATTGGTTAATGGTTATGCGCGGCACAGCACGAAAGAGTGCACCGAAAGTTGACCGCGCGACAAATCAGGTTGATGATTTGATGCAGTTCTATAGTGAAGCATACACCGAAGTTTACCCCCGCGGCAAATCCGGTACATGGTTTGGCTCAGAGTCGCGCCTGATCATACACCAAAACAAGCACGCGGCGGCGGTTTTGGGCAATGCGAAGTCTCACGCCGCGTCAATCCCTTGTACCAAGGCAAGCACGCAGCGAGGGTTTTGGACAATGACCTAAGCCTGCACCGCACCGGGCGTGTACCAAAGTAATTATTTCCACAGGTCTGCGACAAAATAGAGCAGGGCGGCCAGAGTGTATACCGAGTAAAAATGTCCATTTGGATCGACCCCATTCCTGAGTACAGCGGCGGCTTCCTCTTTGGTAAAAAGAGCAAAGCCATCAAACTTTTCACTGCCAACAGCTCCCTTCTGGCTGAGCTCATGAAGATTGTCCGTATGGACGACGGCACATACCAGAGCGTTGCTTTCGTCGGTCATTCCGGGAGTGGAGAAAAGGCAAGGATTGATGACAGTCACCTTATCTTCCGATTTAATTTCAATACCTGTTTCTTCCCTGAGTTCACGCACTGCCGTGTTAATCAGAGCCTCGTCGCGGGTGGAGGACTCTTTATCCTTTGGATCAATCAGTCCGGCCGGGACACTTAGCAGATAACGGCCGACGGTATAACGATACTCATAGCTGAACAGCAGCAGAGGCTCACGATTCGGAAGACAAAGAATAACCACGCAGCTGACAGCATCCGGAAACATCTCCGAAAACGCAGCTTCATTTTTCGTCGCAGCAATGTCCCCGGAAGAATGCCGGGTCGCATCGTAATAGTGTTTCCCGTCCTCATACTGCAGATCAAAAACCTTCACGAACCTGGTTTCCAACAGTGGTTTGACACAATCCTCCGGAAGGCAGGTTTCGCGCGTCGGTTTGACACAATCCTTCGGAAGGCAGGTTTCGCGCGTCGGTTTGACACAATCCTCCGGAAGGCAGGTTTCGCGCGTCGGCATGACACAATCCTCCGGAAGGCGGGCTTCCTTCCCTGCCGGCGTTTGGTTGGAAAAATAGTCGGATTTATCTTCATGTACAGAATGCTTCATAATGAATCAGCCTCCCTGTTTCGGAGCGTTTCCCGCTCCAGATTATATAGAAGTATAGCATAAAAATGAATGTTTCCGGGATCGGTCAGAGCAGAAATACGAAGTTTCCGGGATCGTACGGAGCAGAAAAAATGATTGTTTCCGGGTGCGTGCAGAGCAGAAATGCGTAGTTTCCGGGTTCATACAGAGCAGAAATACGAAAATAAATACATCGAAAATAAATTCATTCCGGGCAGGAAAATGAAATTTATATCTTTTACTTTTCAATAGCTCAATCTATGGTATGATAACTTTTGATTCTATTAATCATTTGTGTCCACAGAGATGGACAATTTGTGGCATCATTCGGGGCAAAAGATCTTTTGCCCAAACATCACTCTGATTTAGATTAAGGGGAAATAGTATAAAAGAAAGCAGATACTTTTAACACTATTTATGCTGCCATCCTGCGGCAGCGGAATGGAGATTATTATGTGCGGTATTGTTGGTTATACAGGTTCCGGACAGGCGGCACCGATCCTTCTGGACGGACTTTCCAAACTGGAGTACAGAGGCTATGACTCTGCCGGTCTGGCAATTGTTAATGAACATACAAAAAAGATTGATATAGTGAAGGCGAAGGGACGTCTGCGCATTCTGGCGGAGAAAACGAACGATGGCCTGGCTATGCCGGGCTGCTGCGGAATAGGACATACCCGCTGGGCAACTCACGGGGAACCATCCGAGATAAACGCGCATCCCCACTGCAGCGATGACCACGAGGTTGTCGTTGTTCATAATGGGATCATTGAAAACTATCAGGAACTGAAAGAGCGGCTGAAAAAACATAACTTTACCTTTTATTCCGAGACGGACACGGAAGTAGCCGCCAATCTGATTGACCGTTACTATCAGGAGTCAAATCACAATCCACTGGAGGCGATCAGCAAGGCCATGCTGCGAATCCGCGGCTCTTACGCTCTGGGCATCATGTTTCAGGACCGGCCGGGTGTTATTTACGCGGCACGCAAGGACAGTCCGCTGATTATCGGACGCGGAAAAGACGGCATGTACATTGCGTCCGACGTTCCGGCAATTCTTTCCTACACACGGCAGGTTTATTACATTGGGAACCTGGAGCTGGCGGAGATCACGGCGGACGATGTTAAATTTTATAACGTTGACCGCGAGGAGATACAGAAAGATCTGACAGAGGTCAAATGGGATGCCAAGGCAGCAGAAAAGGGCGGCTTTGAGCATTTCATGATGAAGGAGATCCATGAGCAGCCGAAGGCTGTCCAGGATACAATAAGCTATTATGTTCACGACGGGAAAATAGATCTGAGCAGCGCCGGGCTTGACGATGATTTCCTAAAGAGCCTGAAAAGGATTTATTTTGTAGCCTGTGGTTCTGCTTACCATGTGGGAATGGCGGCGCGCTATATTATAGAAGATCTTGTCCGGATCCCGGTGGAGGTAGATCTGGCTTCCGAGTTCCGCTACCGCAGTCCGATCCTGATGGAAAATTCACTTGCCGTCATCATTTCTCAGTCCGGCGAGACAGCGGATTCACTGGCGGCGCTTCGCAAAACAAAAGAGCTGGGCATCCCGACACTCGGCATCATCAATGTGGTCGGTTCCAGTATCGCACGCGAAGCAGATCATGTCATGTACACCTATGCCGGCCCGGAGATTGCGGTGGCAACGACCAAGGCGTACAGTGCCCAGCTGGCCGCCTGCTATGTGCTGGCCATCGAACTGGCGGCGGTGAATGGGAAAATAAGTGATGAAAAATATGCACAGATGCTGAATGATCTGAGCGAGCTTCCCAAAAAGATGGAGCGGGTGCTGGAGGATAAAGCACGAATCCAGTGGTTTGCCAGCAAGTTTTCAAATGCGAGGGACATCTTCTTTATCGGCCGCGGCCTGGATTATGCCATCAGTCTGGAAGGAAGCCTGAAAATGAAAGAGATCAGCTATGTTCATTCGGAAGCCTATGCGGCGGGCGAATTAAAGCACGGTACGATCTCTCTGGTAGAAGACGGAACACTCGTTGTCGGTGTCATGACACAGCAGAACCTGTTTGAAAAAACCCGCAGCAACATGGTTGAAACCAAGAGCCGCGGCGCATATCTGATGGGGCTGACTTCCTATGGAAATTACAGCATCGAAGATACCGTGGATTTCACCGTTTACGTTCCGACGACAGACCCGCATTTTTACACAAGTCTGGCCATCATCCCGCTGCAGCTGATGGGTTATTACGTCAGTGTAGCGAAGGGACTCGACGTGGACAAGCCGAGAAACCTTGCAAAATCCGTGACCGTAGAATAATGAAAAATTACCTTGATTTTTAAGGAGAAAATGATTTGGCTTAATAGGGAGGAATTCGAACATGTATTGTCCAAAATGTGGAAAAGAAAATGTAACGCACGCGAAGTTCTGCGCTTACTGCGGGGCTTTGCTGCCGCAGGAAAATGGGGAAGGTACACAGGGAGTGAAGCCTTTGTCAGACACAAAGACGTCAGCACGGCAGGCTTTCGGGTCCATAAGCCTGACAAAATCAGTGATTATCACCCTTGTCGGTGCGCTGTTAACCTTTATTTCCGTGTTCCTGCCTTTGTATTCCGTCGATATCCTGGACGAGAAGGTTTCCTGTAACTATTTTTCACGAAACAAGCTCGCGACTGATTTTGACGTAGACCGTGGCATTTTAGGAAGCTACACTGTCATTGGCCTTTTATTCCTCGTATTTGCCATTGTGGCCGTCATCATGAAACTAAAGGGCAGCCATGAAACGGCGAGGACCCTCTCCGTTATCGCCGTCGGACTGGCCATCGCCATGGTCGCCGTGACGAAAGCTGAAGTTTCATATACTTACGATTATTTAACGCAAGGCAGCGGACCGTTCCTGTGCCTTGTCGGAACGATTGTGGAATTGACAGGCTCAATTATGAAAAACTGAACCTGCGGATGCACCGGTACTATGGG
>ONLK01000054.1 GCA_900318615.1 uncultured Eubacteriales bacterium | reverse complement strand
CGATGGCGGTGCCATCCGGAACCAGCTGATAATACCAGTACAGAAAAGCTGCCCTCTGAATAATACCATAGGCGCGGTACAAATCGTCCGCATTCCCCTGTGTCAGAACCCCGTTGTCAAGCAGCGCCGCAACACGGTCATTCAGACAGTAATCCGTCTGTACATAGGTACCCAGTCCGTCTCCATCGTCCCTGGTTTTTTCCGTGCCGGTGACAGAAGCGATGGAAGCCCACCGGTTCAGGGCTTTTCCCAGTTCATCTGCGCTGACATCAGCCGCATCCTCGTTCAGAATGCTTGCCGCACGGCTGACAAAATCCGTGATGGTCTGATAAAGTGCTTCATCCCCGGTATTTGTTTCCGCCCCGCTTTCTGTCTGGTCGGGAATATCGCCCCCGGAAGAAGTTTCGGAAGTATTGTTTTCATTGATCACATTATTATTATTGTCCAGTGAAGTTCCGTCGTCGGCGATCAGGGCGCCTGATCCTGAAGCTTCCGTATCCTCAACGAAACCGGAAGTTTCAGATCCGGCGGTAGTTTCGGAAGTATCCTGCGCATCCTCCGCCGCCATATCATCGGAAAGCACATCTGCTTCACCGGTCTTCGGATCCATATCGTCTGTACCGGCGGACCCGGTCTTCGGACCCATACTGTCTGTGCCGGCGGACCCGGTCTTCGGATCCGTACGGTCTGTATCGGCTGCACCGGTTTTGGAATCATCCGAATCATCGTTTCCGGACGCATCATTTCCTGCTGCGCTGTCAGCCGCATTCAGTGAATCCAGAGCTGAGGTGTCGTCCGGAATCTGTCCGTTTTTCAGCTTTTCCAGATCCTGCTGTTCTTCCTTCAGATTGATCTGCAGCATCTGCCCGTTCAGATTTTCCATCTCCCTCTGCAGATCCGTGAGTGTCATATCGTATTCAAGCAGTTTGTCGCCGACTTTTACTTTATCACCCTGCTCCACATAAACCTTTGAAAGCTTTTTTTCCGTATCGAGTGACACCACCTGCCCGTTGCGGGTGACGATGGAGCCATAGCTGGTTTCGCTGCTGTCCCCGAAGTCAAACCCCATGGATCCGGAGCTCAGACTTGCTACAGAAACAACTTCCACCGGTTTTATCGTTTTTCGTGAATAAATGTAAGCCCCGTATATACTGCCGGTGCCGACACACATGCAGACAATCAGGGCAACTATTCCTTTTTTCTTCATAGAGCCCCCTCCCCCGGCTTACGCTCGGATATTTCTCCGTCGAATATGTCCACAATCCTGCGCGCATAGCGCGCAATTTCCGGAGCATGTGTAATCATGATAATGGTAACCCCCTGGCTGTTCAGCTCGTCAAACAGTCGCATCAGCTGACGGCTGGACCTGGAATCAAGAGCTCCGGTCGGCTCATCCGCCAGTAGTATTTTCGGCCGGTTGACCATGGCTCTGGCAATGGCGACCCGCTGCTTCTGTCCGCCGGAAAGCTGAGACGGATAAAAGCTCATGCGGTCTCCCAGCCCGACCATGCGCAGCGCCTGCTGTGCCCGCGCGGCTCTCTCCTTTTTCTTTACCTTTGCATAAACCAGCGGAAGCTCCACGTTGGCAAGCGCGGTTTCCTTCGGCAGAAGCTCAAAGCTTTGAAATACAAATCCCAGATTATTCAGTCTCAGTTCTGCCATTTCCTTATCACTGCGTCCCAGAACGGTCTGTCCGTTCAGCTCGTAGGTGCCGGACGTCGGCCGGTCCAGGCAGCCGATAATATTCATCAGCGTCGATTTCCCGGATCCGGACGGGCCCATGATGGCTACGTATTCGCCCTCATCCACGTTAAGGTTTATATCTTTCAGTGCCGGAACGACCAGTCTCCCGCTTATATAATCTTTATTAATATGTTCCAGTTTCAGAAGCATAAACTTCACCTCAGTAAAGGTTCAGACATCCGCAATCTCCCGTAAAACGGAACAGACATCTGCCATCTCTCACAATAAATCTGACTCTCTTCCAGTCTTACTCATCCTGTCCGGCTTTACTCGCCGCCATAAAAAGTATCGCCCTGCTCGTCATAATAATTTGTATCTGCCTCGTTCATATCGCCTGTATAGACCTCCGAGGCATTCTCCATGCCGAACTCTGACATTTCTTCAGCATCTATGTAGAACTCGGACGTATCTTCATCTCCATTGTAGATTTCGCCGTAATTTTCTGTATCGCCCTCCATGGTGTAATCATTGTAGGAACCTCCGTAATATTCATTTCCGTCAATTCCTTCCATGCCTGAGTCATCCGAAACATAATCCAGTTTTATAACAGGAGTGCCTTCTTTCATTCCTTCCGAATTGGCTGTTATGTAGTCATCTTTCGTAAGCCCGCTGAGAATCTCATATTTCGCCTGTTCTTCGTCGTACTCTCCGGTTTCAACGGTCCGTTTCTTCAGCGTATCCTGATCCGAGGCAGTCCATACCCAGGCCGTTCCGTCATCGTCCTTATTGATGTAATACTCATCAATCCACAGCCCGTCCTTCCGGTCAAGCTGGCCCTGATCCACTTCCAGATAAACATGCTGACCGAGGATCAATCCGTCCGAAGAATCAAGTTCCACATAAAACGGATAATTTGTGGAGGATCCTGAAGAAGAAGTTGAATCCATGGAATCTGAATTATTCCCGCTAGTCCCCGCTTCATAGTTGATCTGGGAAATAGTGCCTGTCCACGTTTGAGAATTGTCCACACGTGAAAACGCAATCATCTTGTCGCCTTCATACAGATTCCCGTTCAGCTGTTCATTTAACGTGCCCTTGATGCGATAAGCGCCGACAGCCATAATGGTCATATAGACATCCGATGAACCGGAATCGGAATCCGAATTTAAAGAAGAAGAGGAAGAACTATTCACAGATTTCACTACTCCGTCCATCTCACTCGTCACAACCGCATTGTTAATGTTTGCCTGGCAGGAATCAATTTCAAGCTGGCGGGTTTTAATATCATACTCATACTGCTTGACATTATTCTGCTCCTGAAGAATACGGGTAGTATAGGTGAGCTGATCATTTGCGGAAGCCTTCGCCTGCTGCGCCTGCAGTTCTTTAATGGAAGCGTTGGAAGACTCGATATTGTTCTTGTCCCTTTCGATCTCGATTTTATCCTTCTCGATTTTATCCTCATCTTCCGTCGTATTATATTTAAAAAGCTTATCGCCCTCTTTAACGGTATCTCCTTCCCTGACGTAGGTTTCCTCAATTTTCTTGTCACTGCTGACCTTTACGTCCACTGTTTTCTGCGGCTCCACCACTCCTGCATAGCGCTGAATTGTGCCGCTCGTATCATCGGTCCCGGTAAGTGCGGAAACAACGGTGACGTAGACAGCGTTGTCGCTCTCCTGTGCCGCTTTTGACGAACCCTTATATATAAACTGGTAATAGCCTCCTGCCCCTGCCGCTGCAGCCAGCACAACAGACAGCACAGCGATCAGACCTTTTTTCATACCGTCAGTTCCCCTTTCTCTGAAGAATCTATTCAAACAATGCTAACACAATTGCAGGTATTTGAAAACAGATTCCACCTGTTTAAAGTCCGCTAATTCGTGTACAGTATATAGAAAATTTGTGAAAAGTTGATGAATATAGGCGGCGGAGTTTCTTAAATTGCAAGAGGGCCCCGGGCTGCTCACGCTTTCAGCGCCCGAACAGTACCCGGGCTGTGCTCCGGCTAAAAATGCCGCCGCATTATTTTCCCGATAACCGAAAAATGCCGCCGCGCTGATTTCTCAGTGCGGCGGTTCTGTATGCATGCAAATGCAAAAGTATCAAATTAATGCATCTAATGTTAATGCATCTTAATGCAGCATCGGCAGGCAGATTACTCTGTTGCTGCTTCTGTCGTTTTTTCTGCTTCTTCTGTTCCGGCTGTGATGTCGCCTGCCTCCTGTGCGATCGCGTTGGCTGCGGTGCGGCCGGATACGATGATTTCAGCTATGGCGTTGCCGCCCAGTCTGTTGCCGCCGTGAATTCCGCCGGTAACTTCTCCTGCTGCATACAGGCCTTCAATGATATTTCCGTCCTTATCAAGAACATGACGGCTGGTGTCCACGCTGACGCCTCCCATCGTATGATGCGTGGAGGGTGCCAGTACACGGATGCGGAGTTTTACGCCATCCAGAGTATACGTATCCGGATTGTAGCTGCCGCTGTCATCCTTTTCAGCATAGCCGACCAGAGCGCTGTACTGCTTTTTGCCGACATTCTCCGGCTGTTCGCCGGCGATCATTGCCTTATCGTACTTTTCAATGGTATCAATGACGGTATCCGCATCAATGGTAACAATATCCTTCAGTTCGTTGTCGAACAAATCCTGCAGCTGGTCCGCAGTGCGTACATACTGGCGGAGATTCTCATCCTCGTCCTGATACGGATACGGTCCCGGAATCTTTGTAGCTTCATTGGCAATTTCGATGAATACGCCCTGCTTGCCGTTATATTCAACGCCATTTTTGAATTCGTTCAGGGACAGTACATCCCGCTCGCTGGTTTCATCCACAAATCTCTTTCCGGTGGTCGGATTGATGTAGACTGCGTAGTCGCCGCCGCCGAAGGCAAGATTTCCGTTGTCAATCCAGCTGATCGGCATCAGCTGTGTGAAGCCCATGCCGGTGGTTGCCGCTCCGACAGCCTCCGCCATCTTAATGCCGTCGCCGACCTGTGAAGAACGGTTCGTCGTCATGATGTTTTTCGTCAGATAGGACGGATCCCAGTATACATTGGTATCCATAACTTCTTCGATGTTTGCCGCGTATCCGCCGGTAGCCAGAATGACACCCCTGGCCGCATGTGCGGTAACCTCGGTTCCGTCATACATGACAGCCTTCACGCCGGTAACCTTTCCGCTTTCGTCGGTAATCAGTTCCTCGCCGGTTGTGCGCAGCATAATCTGATTGTGCTGGTTTGCGTTCAGGAACTCGGTTCTGGGTGCTACAAAATAGGTGCCCCATCTTCCTTCATACTCTTCTTTTTGACCGTCGCCGTCCGTATCTACATCAGCACCGATGAACTGGTTCTCTCTGTACCACAGCGCACCGATCAGGGTCGGCTGTGAGTCTTCCACGAAGGTTGCACCCATCGACTCCAGCCACGGTTTGATATCCTGTCCGTCTTTAATAAACTGGGTTACCAGATCGACATCCCCGTAAATCCAGGTGCTCTTGTCTGCGCTCTGGCGAAGTCCGCCGTAGTACGTCTGGAAAATATGAAGGTTCAGCGTTGAGAACAGCTGATTTCTGCTTTCAGTTCCTGAAGAACCGGCAGATAATCTGCATGTACGCCGTGCTTTGAAAGCTCATTGATATCGCCGGCCACATACTCATGGTCCTTGTAGTAATCCTCGTCAAACGGCTCCTCGGACCAGTTCTCGATGATCTTCAATTCATCGATGCAGCCCTGTACAGATTTAACCTTGTTATAGGTTTTTCCGTCATAGCCGACGCCGGTATCCGCATCCGGATCCGCCGGATCCCATACAAGGTAAGGCATAACCCCCTGATACTGTCCGCCGGATACCAGCGTATTTCCGCCGATCTCCGCATTCTTTTCGATAATAAGGGCTGTCTCGCCGTTTTCAGCTGCCTGTGCCGCCGCGGAAATTCCTGCGCCGCCGCCTCCGACGATAACCACATCCCAGGTATCCTCGACCGGATCCTGCGCCTCATGTACAACCGTATTCTTCTTAAACTGGTCTTCATTTGTTACACCGGCCTGTTTGGCTGCCGCATTGACGGCTTCCCTGATCGCCCGGCTCGTAAAGGTTGCTCCGGAAACGGAATCAACACCGGTACCGTTGGCATTGATAATGTCCGGAATCACGATGTCGTAGGCGGCCGTTCCGACATGATCCGTCTCGTGGCTGTCCGTAATCTCAATTTCCTCTACGTTCGTCTCCGAAAAAGTAACGCCGACCGTCACATCACCGTTGTAGCCGGCGGCCGTTCCCGTGTAGGTTCCGGGAGTAAAGGCAAGCTCTGCGCCTGCATCCGACGCATCCGCGCTGCCCGACGCCTGATCAAGGCAGGCCTGAAGGGCTTCCTTCACTGCAGTCGATGAAATCGTGGCTCCGGCCACTCCGTCAATAGCGGCGGACTGAGCATCCAGAATCTGCTGCGTCACCGTGTCACCGATCTCTGCTCCAATTCCAGCTGTTTCACCGCTGACGTCTACCTGCACATCGGTGATGGTTCCGTCATCACCGATCGTAATGGTAACCGGGACTTCCCCGTCCATGCCCTGTGCAGACGCGCTGTACGTTCCGGGCGTGTAGCTTCCGGATGAAGCCGCGCCCTCTGTTGCCGACTCAGCTCCCGCCGGAATGCCCGGCAGCAGTGCTGCCGCCATTGCGGCCGTCATCAAAATGCTGACAACTTTTTTCATATAGGTCCCTCCTCTATGATATATAATAAATGAAACTATGAATACACGATCTCCTGCCGGTTCTTTTTTTATCTGCATCCTGCGCTTCCCTATCCTTCTGGCGTTTTATGATGCAAACGGCAATGAGTGTTCATTTTTCGTCTGCGTCCTGCGCTTCCCTATCAGCCCCGGCAGCTGTCTCAGGCACAGCGGTTTCTTCCGGATTGTCCTGCTGTGGGCCGGCGGCTCTCACCGGAACGGCTGCTTCCCGCCTTTTCTTTCGCTCATCCAGCTTCACCAGAATAAATTCATGGTAAATGTAGTCGGAGATGGCGGCAAACGGGATGCCCAGAAGTACCCCCGGCACGCCGAACATACGTCCGCCGACGACGAGGCATACCAGGATCCATACCCCGGATACTCCGAGCAGAGTGCCAAACAGCCGCGGCTTCAGAACATATCCGTCGAATGTCTGAAGGATAATGGTAAAAATCAGAAACCAGAGCGCGTGCCACGGATTGATCAGCACCAGAATCAGAGCACCGATGGCACCCCCGGCAATCGGTCCGAAGGTCGGCGCCAGGTTGGTGACTCCCACGGCAACGGAAATCAAAATCGCGTATGGCATCTGAGCGATCGCCATGAACATATAATTTGCCATACCGACAATCAGTCCGTCCAGCAGATCGTAGATAATAAAATGAATGATAATGTAATTGCATTTATTCCAGAAAGCGGCGGAATTTGCATAGGTTTTTTCCAGCACACAGGCGCGGAAAAGACGCCTGAACCAGTTCTGCAGCCGGACCTTATCAACCAGAAAATAGATGGCAAGAATGCAGGCGATCATCATATTGATCACGCGCCGGCTGACGGTGACAGCCGTGTCCAGATATGTATCCAGATTCTGCGGAAGGCGGGAGGACAGATTATCTACAAATTCCTCCACGGACTGCGTAACCCCGGAAATGTCAAAATTATGCTGTGAGGTTTTCGTCTCAAGCTGTTCCATCCAGTCCTTCGCCGCGTTTGTATAATTGTCAATGTTGGACAGCAGCGCTGTTACGCTGTTGATGACCTGCGGTACCAGCGCTACGATCAGATAAATAATACCGATGACAATCAAAAGTACGGCGCACAGCACCGATAGTGAGCGGCGAACCTTATACCGCCGGATCCGCGCAAAAATGTGGTTTTGAAACAGCATTACCAGCGGATCCACGATATAGGCGATAATCAGTCCGGTAAAGACCGGGCTGGCAAAGCCGAGAACTTTTCCGATGGAGCCGAAAATCAGGTTCAGATGGTTAAGCGCCACATACAGCAGCACTGCCGTACACAGAGCTGTTGTAAGAGATCCCCACCGTTTCCGGATCGATTTTGAATCAAATTTCATACCTTTTCCTGCTGATATAATCGTTAATAATAATGGAAATTACTCTGTCCGCATAAACAGAATTGAAAACTGTGCCGGATCAGACGATGTCTCCCTGTCATTATAACACAGGATTCCACCTCTGAAAACAGCATTTCTCTGTATGACAAATATCCTCAAAAAATCATTCATATAAAAAGGGGTTCCTTTCGGAACCCCCGCACTTATTCTTCTTTCCCGCCGGTCTTTTCTGCTTTTTCCACATCTTCCTTAATAATCTGAATGTGGACATCCTTCAGCTGCTGCTCGCTGACTTCCGCCGGGGCGCCCATCATGATATCCATGGCGTTCTTATTCATCGGGAACGGAATAATTTCACGGATACTGTCCTCTCCGGCCATCAGCATAACCATGCGGTCGATTCCGGGAGCAATGCCTGCATGAGGCGGTGCTCCGTAGCCGAAGGCATTGTACATGGCCGGGAATTTTGCCCTGACATCTTCCTCGCCAAGCCCCACCAGGCTGAAGGCCTTCACCATGATCTCCGGATCATGATTGCGGACGGCACCGGAAGAAAGTTCCACCCCGTTTACCACCAGATCATACTGGTGTGCCATGATGGTCAGCGGATCCTGCTCTTCCAAAGCCTTCATTCCGCCGATCGGCATGGAAAACGGATTATGGCAGAATTCGAGCTGTCCGGATTCCTCGCCGATTTCGTACATCGGAAAATCTACAATCCAGCAGAATTCGTACTTTTCCTTATCCATATACTGGTCAAAGTGAGCACCCAGTGTTTTGATCATAGCACCGCCGCACTTCTGAGCCTCACTCAGCTTCCCGGTCAGAAGCGCCACGAAATCACCGCTCTTCAGACCGAGCTTTGCGATCACTTCGTCTGCCGTGTCCTTAACAAATTTGGAAATGCCTCCGCTGATTTCCCCGTTATCTCCGACCTTGAACCAGTATGGCTTGTGGCCGCTGATTACCTCAACCTCGGAGCAGATCTTATCGATTTCCTTGCGCGAAGCACTGAAGTTATCAGCTACGACCGCCTTCACCACATTGCCCTGGAACGGTCCGAAGCCGCAGTCTGCCAGAACATCCGTTGCATCCGTCATAGTCAGGCGGATACGCAGATCCGGCTTGTCGGTTCCGTACGTATCCAGCGCTGTCCGGTACGGAATTCTGCGGAAGGGAGGTTTGGATGCGGTCTTATAAATACCGTATTTGGCAAATATCGGCGGAATGACATCCTCGATGACTGCAAAAACATCTTCCTGAGATGCGAACGCCATCTCCATATCCAGCTGATAAAACTCACCCGGAGAACGGTCCGCGCGTGCGTCCTCATCCCGGAAGCAGGGAGCAATCTGGAAATAACGGTCAAATCCGGAGGTCATCAGCAGCTGCTTGAACTGCTGCGGTGCCTGCGGAAGCGCATAAAAACGTCCCGGATAGTTTCTGGACGGAACCAGGTAGTCGCGCGCTCCTTCCGGCGACGAGCAGGTCAGAATCGGCGTTGTGATTTCAAGGAAATCATGATCCATCATAGCCCTTCGAATATCCGCCACGACCCGGCTTCTAAGTACAATGCGATCCTTTACGGCCGGATTGCGAAGATCCAGATAGCGGTACTTCAGTCTGGTGTTCTCGTCGGCTTCCCTGGAACGGCTGATCTGGAATGGAAGTTCATTGTGGATGCACTTTCCCAGTACGGTCATGGATTCCGGCACTACCTCAATATCGCCCGTAGCCATCTTCGGATTTTTGCTGCTGCGTTCACGCACCGTGCCGGTCACGGACAGCGTTGATTCAATGTTCACTTCACTGAACTTCTGCATCATCTCTTCTGTCTCGATGACAATCTGCGTGGTGCCATAAAAATCTCTGAGAATAACAAATCCCAGATTCCTGCTGACTTTTCGGATGTTCTCAAACCATCCGGCAAGCGTTACCTTCTTCCCGACATCGGAAAGCTTCAGCTCGCCGCAGGTATGCGTTCTTCCCTGCATTTGTCTGTCTCCTCCTGCCTCAAACACACTCGCTGTGTCCGGTTTCTAAACTACTATTGATAATCGAATGACATTATAACACGTACGGTCCGTCGTGGAAGTATCTTTTTATGCCGTCGGCTCTGTTTTCCGGTCCGTGCGCATTTTATTCCCCTCTGCCGGCTGTTCCGTGTCCGGGCGGGTTCAGCTGCCGGTCCGGTCTCCCGGATCCGGCTCGCCAATCAGCCTCTTAAATTTCCGGACACGCGCTTCATTGTCAAGAAGCTGCAAAAGCTCATCCGAATGAACCACCCTGAGAAAAGCCAGGAATACGCCGATATCGTAAAACTTTGCCTCCGCAATCATCATCTCGACGGCGGTATCTGCATCGAATGCCCGGCGGTACAGACGGTTTGCCGTAAGAGCGGCAAAAACATCACACACACGAATGATCTTGGCTTCCATCGGAATTTCATCGGAATGCAGATGCCGCGGATATCCTGACCCGTCGCAGTTTTCATGATGGCACAGCACCCACTGTGCCATCTCCTCCGGATACCCCTGTTCCCTCAGAATCCGGGATCCGAACTGTGCATGCATACGGACAATGCGCATCTGTTCAACCGTCAGCGTATCTTCCTCGCCGTACACAAACCTGACCAGCTCCAGCTTCCCGATATCATGCAGAAAACCGGCAATCCGAAGATTGTAGATCTGATTTTCATCCATCTTCAATTCCCGTGCCACCGCGCCGCACAGCCGGCTGACCGTGACGGCATGGCTGAGTTCGCGGGCGAAATCTGCGGAAATCAGATGGAGTGCTGTTCCCATGTGATGGCCTTCTTTCTGGAAATCATTTCATCGATGCGGTCTATGTAACTTCGAATGTCCCTGACATTTTCCACACGCTCAATGCGGACCGGGCGTCCCGGCTCCAGTCCGGTGTCGTAAACTATCTTCGTTGATGCGCCGGCTCCGAGAGCCAGGATGCTCTGCACTTCTTCCATAATAAGGATGTTGTACAGACCGGCCTTCCCCTCCCGGGCATATCCGGTGTTCTCGAAATTTCCCGCCATATTCTTCTGACGGTATAAATAATAGGGTTCGTTTCCGATGGAACGGCAGTATTTTGCGGTGCTCTCCATGATCTGTTCGCTGTTTTGGAAGGAAATCTGCGCGTACAGATCCTTCATCTGCGTCAGACGCGAAGCCCGCTTCAGTGCCAGGGAATGAACCGTAATATCATCCGGAGCCATGCGGATAATCTCCTGCATGGTGTACGCTACCTCCTCCGGTCCCTCCCCCGGAAGTCCGACGATCAGATCCATGTTGATATTGTCAAAGCCCAGTGAGCGGGCCAGATCAAAGGACTCATGAATCTGCTCCACGCTATGGTGGCGCCCGATGAGATCCAGCGTTTTCTGGTTCATCGTCTGCGGATTGATGGAGATGCGGCTCACCCCGTGTTTTTTCATCACCTCAAGTTTTTCCCGGGTGATGCTGTCCGGGCGGCCGGCTTCCACTGTAAATTCCCGCAGATGCGAAAGATCAAAATTCTTTTCGACCGCCCAGAGCAGCCGGTCCATCTGAGCAGCTTCCAGCGTCGTCGGTGTTCCGCCTCCGATATAGATCGTCTGCAGCTGTTTTCCCGCAAAGGTATTCCTGGTCTCAGCCATCTCACGGCACAGGGCATCCAGATAATTGTCCACCTGATTTTTCCACTGTGCGATCGGGCTGGAACTGAAGGAACAGTACAGACAGATGGACGGGCAGAACGGTATGCCGATATACAGGCTGTAACCGTTCGCATAGTCGAAACTGCCGAGTATCCGGCGTTCCCGGTCCGCAGTATACGCCGCCAGATCTGCCTTCGGCGCACTGACACTGTACTGCTGCTGCATCTGTGCGGAAGCTTCCTGTCTGGATAACCCGCCGGAGAGCAGTTTCATGGCAATCTTTGTCGGGCGTATTCCCACCAGATTCCCCCACGGCATCGTCCGGCCGGTCTCCCGGCATAAAAGTCCGTACAACAGGTTTTTAAGCGCATCTTTGGCGCCGCGCCGGTCCGCTCTGCGGTCCGCCTGCACGCTCCCCTCCATATCCTCCCGGGCGGGGAAGGCCTGTGCATACCCGTCCGTATTCTCCCGGATAGGCCCTTCGCCCCCGCCTGCTGTATGAAGGAACCGGACCGTGATCTTCTTCTTTTCATAAAAAACCAGGATTTTCAGCGTGACATCCGCTTCCTTCCGGCCGGGATCTTCTCCGATGCGGGTCTGAATCTCCCCGTCCGGATAAAATTCCCTGACCAGTTCGTAGACATCATACTCAAAATCCCGTTTATCAAATGTAATTGTTATCATTATTTACAAACGGATTGTACCGCCGCTCCCAGCCGATATCTGTCAGTGCGTCATGTCCGGGATAAGCCTTTGTTTCCTCCGGAAGTGTCAGAATTTTGTTCCGGAGACTGTCCATCAGCTCATAACTGTTTCCGGTCGGAAAATCCGACCGCCCGGCGCTGCCGTGAAACAGTGTGTCTCCGCAGAAAACAGCGGCATTGTCCGGCAGATAGTAACAGCAGCCGCCTTTTGTGTGCCCCGGTGTGTGTATGACCTTCACCCGGATGCCCGCAGCCGTAAAAACTTCCCCGTCCTCAAAGGTACGGTCCGGTCTCAGTGTGACCGGATGGTAGAACATGGCCGACAGATTGGCGTCTGTATCTGAAAGAACATCCGCCTCCTGCTGCATGCAGCACAGCGGAACGGGATACTGATTTCGTATCTCATCCGCCGCGCCGATATGGTCAAAATGTCCATGCGTGAGAAGGATCATCTTCGGCCTGCCCTGCATCGTTTCAATTTTATCGAGGATCGCCTGCCCGTGATCGCCCGGATCAATGACAAGCATCTCCTTCGTATCCGTATTCTGCACCAGGTAGCAATGCTCTGCGAGCATGCCGACCGTCAGCATAGCAATCTGAATTTCCATTCTGTCACCCCGCCGTCCGGCTGACGTCAATCACGCTCTCCACCTGACGAATCCGCGCCGTCAGCTCCGCAATCTGCTTTCTGCCCGACGTTTCGAACTCCAGATCGATGGTAGCCATCCCCTGCCGGTTGGTACGGCAGTTGATGGAGGAAAGATCGATCTCCCGCTCTGTGAAAATTCTGGAAATGTCAACCAGAAGTCCGGTGCGGTTCATCGCGTAAATTTTAAGTTCCGTCAGATACAGGCCCTGGGCGATTTCTTTCTGCCATTCGGCGTCGATCAGACGGGTCTTTTCCGTCTCCGGCAGTCCCTGAATGTTCACACAGTCTTTCCGGTGTATTGTAACTCCTCTGCCGCGGGTTACATAGCCGACAATGTCATCTCCCGGCACCGGAGCGCAGCATTTTGCGAAACGCACCGTGACGTCATCAAGGCCGCGGACCACAATGCCGCTTGTGGATTTGTTTCTTCTCTTCTGCTGCGTGCGGTCGCGGTCAAGAACCTCCGCATCCGTGATATGCTCCGCATGATCCTTTGCGTAGCACTCGAGCAGCTTGTTGACGATCTGTCCTTCCTTCAGGCCGCCCTGACCGACCGCCGCCAGCACAGAAGGCCAGTCCTTGAAACCGTATTTCCTGCATACCTGCTCCTGGTACTCCGGTTTCATAATCTCCGCCGACTGGATATTTCTCGTCCGGCACAGGGCATTGACAGCCTCGCGGCCGCGGACGATATTTTCCTCCTTCAGCTCGGTTTTGAAAAACTGATTGATCTTGTTCTTCGCCTGTGTTGACTTGACAATCTTCAGCCAGTCGCGGCTCGGTCCCTTCGAATTCTGCGAGGTGATTACCTCAATCCGGTCACCGTTCTGGATCTGATAATCGATCGGCACCAGTTTGCCGTTCACTCTGGCCCCGATCATCTTGTTGCCGACCGCACTGTGTATGCTGTAGGCAAAATCCACCGGTGTCGATCCGGTCGGGAGGGTCTTTACATCTCCGGCCGGCGTAAAACAGTAAACGCTCTCATTGAAAAGATTGAGATCGTTTTTCAGCAGGTTCATGAATTCATGATTATCCGTATCCTGCTGCCACTCCAGAATCTGGCGCAGCCACGCCAGCTTTGCTTCCTGCTTGTCCGGATTGACTTTCTTCCCGTCCGACTCCTCCTTATATTTCCAGTGCGCCGCAATACCGTATTCAGCCACGCGGTGCATTTCATAGGTGCGGATCTGGACTTCAAACGGGGTTCCGTTCGGTCCGATCAGCGTCGTGTGCAGAGACTGATACATGTTCTGCTTCGGCATGGCAATATAATCCTTGAAGCGTCCCGGAATCGGTTTGTACATTTCGTGGATCACGCCCAGGGCTGCATAGCAGTCCTTCACCGTGTCCACAATAATGCGGACCGCAAACAGATCGTAGATCTGATCCAGCGTTTTATTCTGATTCACCATCTTTTTATAGATGCTGAAGAAGTGTTTTGCGCGCCCGTAGATCTGTGCCTTAATACCGGCTTCCTCAATGTGTTCGCTGATGTCCTTCACAATTTTATCAACGAAAGCCTGGCGTTCGCTCTTTTTGAGAGCGATTTTTTCCACAAGATCATAATAAGCTTCCGGCTCCAGATACTTCAGGGACAGGTCGTCCAGTTCAACCTTGATTTTGGAAATACCGAGGCGTCCGGCGATCGGAGAGTAAATCTCCAGCGTTTCGCGGGCCTTCTCCTGCTGCTTGGCCGGGGTCATATACTGGAGTGTGCGCATGTTATGCAGACGGTCGGCCAGTTTAATGATAATGACGCGGATGTCCTTTGCCATGGCAAGGAACATCTTGCGAAGATTTTCGGCCTGAACCTCAACCTTGTCCGCATCGTAGGAAAGCCGGCCCAGCTTTGTCACACCATCGACCAGCAGTGCAACTTCATCCCCGAACTGTTCCCTGAGCTGTGCATCCGTCAGAACCGTATCTTCCACTACATCGTGAAGAAGGCCGGCCGCAATCGTTTCCTTATCCATCTCCAGATCCGCCAGAATAATGGCTACGCAGAGCGGATGAATGATGTACGGCTCCCCGGATTTGCGTTTCTGATCCCTGTGGGCATCATTAGCCACCTTAAAGGCTTTTTCAATCAGTGAAATATCATCGCTTGGGTGATACTTTTTAATGCTGGCGATCAGTTCGCGATACAGAACATCCGGGCTGGTAAAATCCTGCATGGTTTTCGCGCGCGCGTCCGCGTTGGAAATTTCCACGGCTTCCTTATTGTCCTTCGCGACTGTCTCCACAATCCTGTCTGCTTCCTCCGGAACCGTTTCTGCTACACCTTTCGATAATTCAGAGCGCACGGCACCCTCCGGCCCATCCTTCGCTGCGCCGGACACCTTCTCCTGTATCCTGTCCTCCGACCCGGACGGAAGACTGTCCTTTCGGGTTAATACATCTGAACTAATCTCTGGCATATTGCTCTCCCGCGGGATAACGCTTTCCGATCCCGTCCTCTTTCCGGCAGCATCAGGAGCTGATACCGCCCCGCTGCTGCTGCCTTATTTACCCTCGTAACGAATAGCTGACTCTACATGATACCCTTTCAGCCTGTCACGACCGTTCAGTCCGGCCAGCTCCATCAGAAATACACACCTGGAAACCTGGCCGCCTAATCTTTCAATCAGCCGGATCGCTGCTTCTACGGTACCGCCGGTCGCAATCAGGTCATCGACAATAACCACCCGCTGACCTGGTTTTACAGCATCCTTGTGCATTTCGATCGTAGCCTGACCGTACTCCAGATCGTAGCTCTGGGAAATTGTCTCGCACGGCAGCTTGCCTGCCTTGCGGATCAGAACAAACGGCTTATGAAGATTGTAAGCCAGCGGCATGCCGAAAATAAATCCTCTTGACTCAAGTCCGGCAATCACATCCACATCGTCCGCTGTGCCGATTTGCTTCTGCATAGTATCAATGGCCAGCTGAAGTCCGTCTGCGTCCTGCAGAATGCTGGTAATATCGCGGAACATAATACCGGGCTCCGGATAATCCGGAATAGTTCTTACATAATCTTCAAGCTTTTTCATTATAACATCCTTCTTTCACTGTGTGCCGAAAGCCTGCACACCCTGTAGATTTCAAAATGACAGTTTGAGTATAGCATCATTTATATCTGACAGCAAGAAAAAAGGA
>ONLK01000082.1 GCA_900318615.1 uncultured Eubacteriales bacterium | reverse complement strand
GAACTATTTGCCGTTTCCGGCACTGTCAGCGCTCCGCATTTCGGAGCAAGACCAAGGGGTCAGGGGATATCTCCCCTGCAAGCAAAACCGAGGCATTTTTCCGGGCAGGAAAATGATCGGTTTTTCGCCTTGTGGACACCACAAGGCAGTGCTTGCTGGTTTTCTGCATATCCCCAAGGGGATATGCGAGTTCTGGCAGCCATCGGGCTGCCACTTAGAACTCATAACGCCGTATCCGGCGATCATTTTCATACATGGGGGAATGGACAGATGAAAAGAAAAAACTGCCATAAGCCCCACATGGAGCCATAGCAGTTTTGGCGTTCGATTGAAGTATGTGTTTTATCCAATTCCGATTGTATCAGATGATGCAGCATAAAACAACGGGAATCTGACTAATGAGAGAGGATTATCGGACATGTGTTTTTGTAGACTGATAATATGGGGGTCTTGATAAAGAAAAAGTCGGGCAGATCGTAAATTTCGGTTCCGCCGCCATGCTGAATTCCACCTTAAAAAAGGTGAGAGCCGAAGCCGAAAAGATCGGGATTCCGGTCATGGATAAGGAATTTCACTGTAAAGGAGAGTTTAAAGGAATCCACAAGGGAAGACCTAATGCAGAGGATCTGAAGGCGGCCGGAGAATTTGCGGCATCCTTCTTAGATTGAGGAAAAGTCAATGATATAACGGAAAATATAGCCATAACACATGGTTACCCTCTATACGGAATATATGGGGAGTGCATGTTGTCCGATTTCGTAAAGATAAGAAAGGCATATTATGTTTGTACAGAGCCCTGACATTTTCTTTTGTCATGGCTCTTTTTTTGTATGGGAATACCGCATGATCCATATGCGGAAGTGCTTCCGTAAGAAGCCTTTGATTAAACAATAAGGTCTTGCGTGGTCAGATATAAAAGACTTAAAAGTGTTCGCTGAAACGAATATAATATAATCGATGTGTTGTAGCCTATTTAGGAGAATATGAGATGGAATATTTGACTACTACCGAAGCTGCAGAACGCTGGGGTATTACTCCTCGCCGCGTACAGGTGCTCTGTAAGAGCGGCCGTATCGAAGGAGCCGTTTATAAAGGTGTCTGGCTTATTCCTGCGAATGCTGAGAAACCGGAAGATCCGAGACGTGCTCGAAAAGCAGATACCAATAAGAAGACGAATTAAGAGATATGGAGGATAAAAAATGATTTTTGCAGCACTCGCACAATTCGCTGTGTGTTTTCTCATTCTGGCCTGGGTACTCAGGAAAAAGACAGGAGAACCTTATTCCAGGAAAGCAGTCATCAGGTTCGTATTATTCGGTGCATTGGGTGTGATCCTGTTCTTCTGCCTGACACTGGTACTGCCTATTCAGGAAGATACATTCTATGGTATGAACCCGATCATCAGCGGTTTTCTGACGGCGCTGATCACTGCGTCGCTGACCGAGGAGATCATCAAATACATCGTCTTCCGTCTTGTAATAAGGAAGAACAGGGAAGTTGTCTGCTGGCTGGATGTGATCATAGCAGCGATCGCTGTTGGTATCGGATTTACTCTTCTGGAGGATGTAACTTATTTGTTTGAAGGTGCCGGAACTATTGTCCGGGCGATCCTGCCGGGTCATATCCTGTTCCAGGGAATCATGGGATATTATTACGGCAAAGCCCGTGTCACAGGACAGTTCAAGTTTCACGTGCTGTCACTGGCAGTACCTATTCTGGTCCACACCGCATTCGACATGTTTATCATAGGTCTCATGTCAGTTGTCGGCAGCACTAAAGATCTGGCGGGCATAACTGCGGATCAGCTGTCAAACCTGCCGTACTACAGCTATCTTATCCCGATGGTGATCGGTGCCATTGTGGTTATGATAGGAACCCTCATCGCACTGATCCTGTTCCTCAGGAAAGTCGGTGCATGGAGCAGGAACGGCGACAAACAGGAGCTGCTGCAACAGCAATAGCAGAGCTGAACACATGGGAAGCAATAAAGAAGAGTAAACTGAAACAAAAGGATTATGGGAACGTGATTAGATGAGTGATTAGATGAAAAGGCGATGGAGAGCCTCCAGGCGAAGGAAGAGTGGCGTGCCGCCATGCCGCTACGCTCCACCATTCAAATGTGGTAAATGATCCGCTTGAAATGTCGCAGGCTCTGTGATAGGTTTGGGATTACAGAGTTATGTAACCCAACTTAGGAGGAATGATATGAAAAAAAGAACGTGGATGAAGATGGGAGCAATCGCTGTTGCGGCGTCACTTATTATGGCCGGCTGCGGCAGTCAGTCAACAGAGGAAACCACCGGGACCGGCGGGCAGGAGCAGGAAGCAGCTGAAGCGGTTGAAACGGATGCGGCTGCCGAAGAGCAGGAAGTCGGAATGGCCAATCCCTGGGTAGAGATTACAGAGGAAGAGGCGGTGGCGAACTGTAACCGCCTGTTTCGGGCTCCGGAAGGCGCAACCGTACTGGGCTGGAGCAAACTTGACGGTTCCGAGGAAAACTCTTCCGTCGACAAGCCTCTGATCCAGCTGGAATTCGAGATGGACGGTATGATTTTTACCGCCCGGGCGCAGGACGGCGTGGAGCAGGACATGGAACAGAACGGCCTGTATGTAGAGTGGACGGACGAGAAGGAAGTTACGCTTGCAAACTGGGGAGGCGGACAGATGCCCGCAACGATTCGGAGGAGTGTAAACGATTCCGGCATGGTGGATCTTTGCGCCTGGTATGATATCGAGATCGGAATCAACTATACGCTTTCTACGGCGGCTGAGGATCTGGAAGGCTTTGATATTCAGGCGGTGGCTGAGCAGATGTATAACCCGGATACCGAAATCTTTACCGGTCCGGATTTAAGCGCCGGGGATTATATGACGGCCATCAAAAACTACCTGGCCGAGGAAGTTGCTGCAGGCTATGAAGAAGCCGATTACATGATTCCCGAGATCTATATTGTTGCCACGGATGAGAGTGTGGAACGTGATATTAAGATCTGGGGGGATTTCTGGGTCATGAACTATGATGCGGATGGGGATACACTGAAAGCCGTATCGGGCGGCTCTTACCCCGGATGCTTTCATGTGGCGAAAAGTGACGGAGTTTATGATGTGACGGCTTTTGATGTGGTTGCGGACGGCTCCGATTATGATTCGAGCGCAAAAGAAATCTTTGGTGAGTATTATGAGGATTTCGTGAAACTTTCATCCGATGATACGGGTCGGAACAAAGAAAGAGCCAAGCAGATTTCGGAATATGTGAAGGAAAACGGATTAAGCTTTACGCAGTATCAGGATTACGGTTGGGATCCGGTGGTACTTCCTTAAAAAATACAGCACCCATGTTCTTATGGAACGTGGGTGCTGTTTCTTTATGACCGGAATATTTAAATGGTCTTACTGACCGGTAATCGTGGTTTTAACCAGATCTCTGGCAACGCTCTCATCCAGCGCGAGGGCATCATATACGGTCCCGTCGGTACCGATCAGAATACCGGACTCGAGGTCTTCGTTGAAGTAATAACCGTAGGTTGTTTTCTCGTCTACAAGAACCTTTTCGTAGGTTCTGCCGTCTTCGGTCGTTGCATCTTCCGTGGTGTAGAAACCATAGTTCAATGTACCGAGCTCATAAATAACGTAGATCACGTCGCCGTCTTCGTTACGGAAGATGGCAAGTTCCATATCATTATCCGGATTACCGTTTACGTACAGCCCGCCCATGTAAGTCAGGGTTGCCTGAATGGTTTCGTTCTCGGCTTCGGGATCCATACCTGCTTCTTCACTGACATCTTCCGCTGCCTCGGTGGTCTCGGTATCGGCCTCAGTGGTCTCTGCAGCGGTTTCGGTAGCAGCCTCCTGTGTGGCGGCTTCGCTTCCGCATGCTGCGAGAGTCATCGTCATTCCGATTGCCAGCAATCCGGTTAACAGTCTTTTTTTCATATTATTAGTCCTCCTAGAAAAGATGATTGGTGTCGTGACGAACTCATTTTAACTGTGGGAGAGATCTTTTACAAGAGAGAAGAAAGAAGAAAGTGTATAAAATCAGATACAAAGTAAAAAGGGACTTCTACTTATGACGGATTGTGGTATTCTTGTATTGGTGACTTGTATCGGTGATTTGAGGGAGATCAGTGCCGATCGTTTTTTCGACCGCTTCATGAAGTCGGGTCTGCATTTGTGTCAGGCCATACGAACATGAATCGATGTTTCAAGAGGAGGAAAAGGAAAGTGAAAAAAAGAATCGCGGTATTATTCGGATTGATCATGACGATGGCTGTTGTGGGCGGCTGCGGAAAAGAAGCAGGGACCACAGCGGATGTGGAAGAAAATGAGACGCCTGCGGCAGTGGAGCAGGATGCGCAAACCTTTGATTCCATTCTTGCGTCCCTTCCGGCGGATGCGTATTATGCATATGCCGATATGGACAAGGATCATGACGCGCTTTTGGTAACGACCAAAGATCTTGTTTTTGATAACGGGGACGGGGTCATGGCAGCGACCGAGGCAGATGTTTACGGTATCGATCAGGACGGTAAGGTAAAGGAATACGGACATGTGGCAGGGGGCGGAACGGCAACTCCGTTGGCTTGCAAGGACGGGGTTCTTTTCTGCGGCGGTCATAATTATATGAACAAGATTCATATCGAGGAAGCCACTTCCGAGATGATTACGGAGGAGGGTGAGTACTTCGATGAGTATGATGAGGCAGTCGTTGTGGCATTCAATCCTTCTTTGGCCGCTTCCGAAACCGCTTCGGAGGAAAGCGCGTATTTTACAAAGGGTGTGTATTACAACTATGCAAAAGACGCAGAGAATCCTCCGTTAACCTACTTCTATGTGTTCTATGATGAGAATACGGGGTATACCGCAGATGGGGAAAATAACGGCATCGGACTTCCCTTCAGCCTGACCCAGGAAGAGGGCGCGGCAACCTTTTCCTTCGGCGGAGAGGGAGAATCCGAGGAGGTTTTAACCGTATCCTCTTTTGAAAACGGAATCGTAACGGGAACGTTTGATGACGGACGCGAGGTGGTGTTTGAGCCGGTCAGCGGACTGGATCCCGAGACCTTTGATGCGGAAAACTACGTAAACGGTCCCAGCCAGAGCGTATACAAGGATCCCAACGGCTGGAGCGTTAAATATGATGCAAGCCTCTTTGAAGTTACGCAGGAAGAGGGTCAGGTGTTCTTTGTATATACCGGTGAGTCTGCAGGAACCAATATGGTAACCGCAACCTACACGGTTGATAACAAAGCGGAGGATGCAATTAAAAAGCTGGGCGAAAATTACGGTGATACCGCCGAGTATTCCACGGCACCGTTCCCGGGCGCCGAGGATGTGGACGGTTACTGGGTGAATGTTCCGGTTGATACGGAAGGCTCCGGCGCTTATATTACCGCAATGGCCAGAGATTATATGGAGGGCGCTCTGATCTTTGAAATTGACGGACATCAGGGGGAGGATGATGAGATGAACATGGCTGTTGCCGATGCGCTTGCAGGGATCATTGATTCTCTTACCTATGAATAAGATACGAAATTTGAAAAATGACGGAAATACCGCTTGTCTTCGGACGGGCGGTATTTTTTTGCCGCAGGCGTTACTATTCACAGATAAATGGAAGTGAAGAATGAAGCTCACATCAGTGGGCTTTATTTTTATTGTTGAAACGGTTAGAATCTTTGTATTAAGCAAATC
>ONLK01000097.1:1046-5307 GCA_900318615.1 uncultured Eubacteriales bacterium | reverse complement strand
CCCCTTAAAAACATCTGAGTTTGCGATATGCATGATATTTATTAATCACCAGTCACCGCTTGTATGGATGACTCGTGCTATCCGCTCTCCCCCGACAACGAATCCGATCTTGTTGCTTTTAGCAGCATTGCAGCAATAATGCGCTGCCTGCAGATTATTCCAATCTTCTGCAGCTGCTCTTGCCGATCTGTATCCGAACTCCTTCCATCTGCTTACCGGCTTGATCTCATCTATCACAAATGATAACGGATGCGCTGCATCACTCGGCTCGTTGTAGTGGATAGGCCCCAGCCTTCCGTGGCAGATGCCACACTCGCATCCTGCTGCCTTCATCCGCTGCCGGTACTTCCTCCGCAGTGCACCGTTCTGCGATCTTGGATTCCCTGCCATCCTTTCCCCCGCATTCTTCCCACGCGAAAGGGGAGCTGGTATTGCCAGCTCCCCTAGGTATTCATGATCCCATATTATCACACAATACTGTCCGATAGTGTCCGGAGTTTGTTTAAAATTAACTCTGCATGTTTTAATCCCTCTGATCTCTTGTTCCATGCAGTTGATGGTGCACATGGTATTTTTCTCGCAACATCGTTCATGCTTAATGGTTTATCTCCAGCTACATAGTACAGCCACATCACCCTGCGCTCTTCCGGATCCTCTATTTCCGCAATACAGTACTCCGCAATATTAATCTCAAGGCTGAGGGTTCGAATCTTCTGCTGCAGCTTCGCCTGTTCATCCACGTATAGAACAATAGCATCTGCCATCGGATCTGCCTTTCCGGATGTCTGTACCTGCACATCTTTTGTTTTCAATCCTCCCGGCATTGCTTTATCTTCCAGTACGGCAATCTGCTCCTGCAGATCCCTGACTTCTTTTCGCAGCTTCCGTATATTCTGCAGCATAATTTCTATCATCCGCTTATCCTCGCATTGTACTGATCATGTAAAAGGCAGGTTATCGCTGAATCCTTCCGGAATGTTCTCAAACCCGGAGTCATATGTATCTCCGCCTTCGGCCTGCTGCCCTGCGGTTCTTCCGGCGGATTCATTTGCGCCGGCGCAATTTTTGCTTTCCGCGAACTCGTGCTCGTCTGTTACCACGACAGTCGTATATACCTTCTGTCCGTCCTGCCTTGTATAAGATCCTGTCTGGATTCTTCCGGCTACTGTCAGCTTCGTACCTTTGCTGCAGTATTTCTGCAAAAACTCTCCGCACTTACCGAATGCAACACAGCTGATAAAATCCGCCTGCTGCCCCTTCGCATCCTTTGATTTGTGCCTGTCCACCGCAATCGTGTACCTCGCTATGCACATGGAATCCTGTCCCTGTGTGTACCTGATATCCGGATCCCGCGTCAGGCGGCCCATCAAAATCACTTTGTTCACTAGTCTTTCTCCTCGTCGTAAATTTTCGTCCAGTAGCCAAACCTCGCCCCGCTGGAGCAATGCAGCGTCGGAATCCATACGTATCGGCCTTTCCGGACGATTCCCCGCCGCTTTTCCTGCTCTCTCCGTTCCATGTCGCGGATGATCTGCAGCTCTCTCTTCGCTTTTCCACCGCTATTTGTCTTTTCCACAGTTCTTCCCCCGCATCTATTTTTTGAAAATGATGACTGCCATCACGATGATTGATGACACTGTCATTCCGCCTATCAATGCCAGCATGTTTTTGATAATTTCCACTTTTGCCTCCCCACCATCAATCAAGAAGTTACAAGTAGTTCTTCCCAAACTCCGCCATAAACTTATCGTGTCCGTATCTGCTCTCGAACTCAATCTGTGCAAGCCGTTTTAACCGCAGGCCGTAATCATTGCAATCCGGTCTGTGCACCGCTTCCCTGCTGCCCGTGATGTCTCCCGTATGATGCTTCCGGCACAGATAAACCTTTAAACCATAGTGCTCGGACTTTTTCCTCCGTGGGCCGCCAAAGACATGGTGTTCCTCCAGATAGGGTTTGACGCTACCATCCCCGCAGAATATATCGCAGATGTAGCAGCGGTGCTTGCTTTTGTCCTGCATGATCGATCTGCTCAATTCTCTGCCTCCGCGTTTGTCTCGCCCGGATCTTCGTCGGCAGGCATCCCGTCTTCCAACTCGCCGTCTGACTGATATACTTCGGTTTTTCTGCTTTCTACGATGATTTTTCCGGACGACAGATACATCGATGCAGTCAGCATACCGTCCACATTAACCGTGATCTTTTTCACATACTTTCGTGCCACTGCCTCTGCGCCCGCCTGCAGGATCCTCGCGGCATCCGGCGATCTTTTCTGCACAATCTTCCTGATTGACGCTCCCGCCGTGCTGATCAGGTATTCGACTTCCCGTTCCTTCTCTGCGCCCTCACAATTGCATTCACTCGACGCGATTTTATCCATTTCCTCCTGCGTAGTTTCTACCGGCACCCGCATGACTGTCCGGGTCTGTCCGCACCACTTGCATGTTCCGTATCCATCCTTGAAGTTCATTTCCGTCCCTTTCTATTTCTTCATCTGGCTTTGTTGTTCCGCCACATCCGGTTCCTTATATTTTCCCAACAATCCCCTGATTTTCATTCCAAGGAACGTCATGTCTGTATCGATCATGCTTATATCTGACCGCCATGTGTCCGTCGGAACCGCCTCCAGCGTTTCGGCATATTTTGCGATCTTTAGTGCGTCTTCCCTGATCTCGGTCCATTCCTTCCGGAACTCAGCACTCTGATATGCTCTTTCCGGACCAGCTTCCTCTGGCTTCCCTGCTGCCGGTGCCTCCACCGCAGTTGTTGCTTCCGATTCTGTAGCTGATCCGGGATTTTCCGTTGTCCTATCCTGCTCCGGCTGTTTATCCTTCGGTTCTTCCGGCGGATTCATTTGCGCCGGCGCAATTTTCAGTTTTTCTTCCTTCTGCGGCTCCGGTTCCTTTTCCGGTTCATCGACTGGCATCGGCATTACATTCAAAATTTCTTCTACCTGCTCCCATATCTCTGCCCAATCGACATCGCGGATCTCGTCTTTCCGGACAATTGTCAGCTTCGGCACCTTGTCGATCCCGCTGAATGTCAGCATCACACGGCCCATGCCTTCCGGCCTCGACTGCAGCACGCCTACTCCCGACGGCTCCAATGCCTCCAGCACGTAATCGCGGATATCATCTCCATTTTCATGCTCCAGTATTGTCCGCATGGCCCGTTTTGCGTCCTCCGGCCGTCCTGTAAAATATGCGCGGATCATTGCTTTCAGCTCGTCCTCTTCCGGATCGCCCTCCATCATGACTTCCAGCGGCGTTGTCTCCTGCTCCTTCTGCACTTCATCTTTGATTGTCCGAATATCCTCCCGCGACAGCTCCGGCGGGATTGCTTCCGCGACCGATTCCGGAAGTGTCAGCATTTCTGATAGTTTTGTGTAACCGTGGGTGGCATATTCCGGCAGGAGATCACCCCTGCCGTCGCCGAATTTTTCCGCGATCGCAATGAACCTGGATGTCTGATCCGGCCGGAGTCCGTATTCCTTCGCGGCGAAATCACCCATCCCTGAATATCCGCTTCCGCGAAGGATATCTGTATCCCTGGCTTCTTTGAGCATCTGCCCGATTTCGACGAAGTAGGAGGCCGTCTTGTTCATCACGAAATCAAATTTCGCCTTGAATCCCTGATATCCTCCGTACTTGATCTGCATTTCCGTATCCTGTGTAATTTCCATGGCTTCTCCTTACGATGCGGCCTGCATAACCGGCTGGTCCGCGCATCCGCCTGCTGCCTTGCCTGCCTCTTCCAGCTTCTGTGATTCCCGGTCCTCTTCTTCCTTCTTCTCGACCTTCGCCTTGTTCTTCCGGACCTGCTTCATCCATTCCGCTAATATCTTCTGCACAGTCTCTTTGTCCGGCTGCCTGTCATACGCCGCGTAAAACTGCAGCACAGCTTTTCCGTCCGTTTCAATCGTGTACCATGGCTCCCGCGGGTTTTCCGTATGGCGGAGAAATAGAATCCACGTCTTTCTCTGTGACATGCTCTCCATGTAGCGGCCGCCGCAGGATCCTACACAATGGTGCTGTTTCTGCCCTTCGTCAATAATATCCGCGTAGCTTCGCGGCACGACAATGCGGCATCCTTCCTTTTCCCACGCAAATATCTCCTTGTTCCGTCTGTAGTCCCTCCAGATTCCAGCGTACTTCCTCCGGTATTCCTGCTTCCGCTTTCTGGCTTCCTCGGCGTTCCTCCTTGCCATAATCTCCGCACGCCGACGGTTCTCTTCCTCCACATAAGCGTCGTGAAACTGTCTCC
>ONLK01000097.1:0-988 GCA_900318615.1 uncultured Eubacteriales bacterium | reverse complement strand
TGATCTCATCGTGAATATTGGATCCCCTTGCCTCCGCCATGCGCAGATAATCGGTATACAGCTTCATGGTGGTCTGATCGATCCCGCCTGTTTTATCTAGAAGAGAGAAAACATGGTTCATGTTCAGTCCATGATCCGCTATTTCTTCGATCAGCATAAATTTATAGTCCGACCGGATGGCGCTGATCATGCTGTTCCACTTGTCGCTGATCTCCGGATGTCTCCAGATCATCATGGCCGCTGCGTACCCCATGTTGTATTTCACGATCTTTCTTCGTGTCTGCCGGTCTATCCTCTGCAGATTTTTCAACTGTTCTGACGCAATGCATTCAATGAGATCACAGATATCTGCGGCCATTACCGTCATGCCTGCTTTGATGACCATCTCTATTTCCGGATGATCCCGCAGTCTGTGCAATACGGCCCATGGATCTGCCTTCCCGTCCATAGCCCGCAGGCTTGATATCTGTGCTTTCGACATTCCCAGCGAATCCAGATTGTCATATATCCTGTATTTCTTCGGCAGATTCCCGACGGCTCCTCTTTTTGTCTGCCAGAATCTCTGCCCGCGCCCATACGCATTTGACAACTGACCGTAGATCCAGCTATTCCACTTTGTCCCAAATTCATCCTCTAACGCGTTGCAGATTTCCGTGATGCGGATCGGACTGCCTCCTTGCTGGTTTTCTCCCTTCATCTTTTGCACCCGGAATATCCGCTCTACCGCTTCGCCTTCCGTGTTTCGCTGGAACAGCTTTACGTTCATGGTCTCTCCGCTGCGAATATCCGCTGCCATCGCCACGACCTTTTTCTCAAATCCGCAGGGAAGAGGCGGGATCTTCCGGCGGGCCATCGCATCGATCTCCTTCTGTTTTTTCCTTTCCCTGTCTCTTGCTTTTTTATTCCGGATGTGCTCCTCGAACTCTCCGACATCCCACGATTCCTCATCGCCTGCCCTTTTTAAAAATGTTTTAACCGGCTCCAGCTT
>ONLK01000077.1 GCA_900318615.1 uncultured Eubacteriales bacterium | reverse complement strand
CTGAGCAACGGTTGCCCCTGCCATCATCGATCCGATCATAGCGGCGCTGAGCACAGCGCTGACAAGTCTGCGTTTCATGATGATTCCTCCTTCAAATGGGTATTGCCTGCCTTTTTTCCTGCAGAGTCCGCGATCTGGCACTCTCTGCCTGATCAGCCTGCCAGCTGTCTGTTCCCTTCACACTGCGTTCCGGAGCCGAAGTGTTTAAGTTGTACATATACATTCTGGTTGTCGGCCATGCAGGATTGTTTGCAATAGATGAAAAGCGGAACTCTATTTGTAGATTCCATCAGGTTATTCCTTGATTTCCCTACGTATTTCGTCGTTTTTCATCTTACCTCACTGAAGTCAGTATAGTCATGTTGAATATTGGCGTCAATAGGTAAACATATCTTTGTTACAGTTGTACAGTTTATAGGTAAAAAAATTGGTAACCCTGCCAGTTAATTGTGGGGTAAATTAGCAGGATTACCAATTTATAAGAGCTGTTTTAGGTCATATGTATCGTTAGCTTGTTAATATGTCTGAAGTTGTATAGTACCTTTTCTTCTCACGTCCGGTTCACGCCCCTGCGATGTCCTATCTCCTTTTCCAGCCCAGCTGCCTTTTAAAAGTGTTCGGTACGATTACAGACTGCTTTCCGGGTCATCCTCGTGCCTAAGTATGTCAGCAAGATAGGCTTCACTCCAGGAGTATTCTGACAGAAACTCTCCTGTGAATTTTTCGCTCATGTCCGCATTCCCATCAAGCCATTCGTAGTAGTCACAGGTAAAACAGTCCACATCAACCATCTGCTCTCTCTGCGTCGCGATCAGCATGTTCCCGTAGCCGGCGTTTTTCAGAACACGCCGTAGCCTGTGCAGAGCGTTATAGTAGACATTCATCCTGTCCCCGCCCCCGGCTCTTTCTTCCCAGACCGTGTTGTAAATTTCCTCGTTGCTGATTTCCCTTCCCCTCTTTATAACAACCAGGGCAAGAATTTCCTTCGTTTTTCCGCGAAGCGGGAGCGGCTTCCCGTTCTTCAGCACGACAAATCTTCCGAAGGTCTGTATGTAAACTTCCTTTCGAAGCCTGCGGGAAAGATAACGGATTTTTGACATGGTCATCTCAAGCGTCTCTCTCGTGAACGGTTTCAGGATATAGTAATCCCCGCCAATCTGATTGAAATCGCGGATGAACGAGTCATACGCCGTAACAAAAACAATCACCATCTCCGGCCTTATCTGCTGGAGCCTGCGTGCCAGCTCCACCCCGTTGAGAATCGGTATGACGATGTCGATGAATGCCAACTCCACCGGATACTTCATCGCATACTGAACCGCATCCGAAGCACATTCAAATGATCCTACAAGATTGAGATCGGCGATGTCCCTGCTTAATCGTCCGTTTTTTTCAGCAGCATATAGACGGAAAAGCTGTCTGCCTCAATCGAGATATCCGACGAAGTGCTGCTATCCGGAGCCGGTACGGACTTCACAAGGGTCGCCATATCATTCTCCCCGATATGGTAAACCTCCAGTGAAGCCATTTCCTGCTCTCCCGCAGTCAGGGCTGACCCGGCAGCGACCGAAAACGAAACCGATACCGTTTTTCCATTTCCCGGCTGGACTCTTGTCCCATCCGCCGTCAGGAACGTGATATCAAAAGCGGCAGCCGCTTCCGTAGCCCTGCTGTCTGTTCCCTGCGCCTCTGTCGTATGGTCGCCCGTTTCCTGTGCAGTCTCCCCTGGCGTCTCTGTCTTCCCATCTGTCCGTGCAGGTATGATTGTCTGTCCTGCGTTCGTTTCCTCCCCTGCAGATATCCCTGCGCCTTCCGTTTCCTTTTCGCTGTTTTCGTTCGTTTCTTCCGATACTGCCTCCTTTGAAGCACCTGTATGCAGCGTCATTTCCGCTGATGCGGACATCCCACCAGCCAGCGAAAAAACAAGGCACAAAACAAAAAGCAACGAAAACGCTTTCTGCAACCTTTTCCTCTGTGTCATCGTGCATCCCTCCATACAAAACCCGCTCCCTTCATCCCAGACGGTGGAGCCTGCTTCCTTTCCATTCAGTTTACTCTCAGGCCACAAATGCCCCTCAAACGGATTCTCTGTTTTTATCCCATTCCGGGACACTTTCGCGAAACTTTTTCGCTCAATCTTCTTCCGCCCCTCCGCTCCTGTCTGTATCCCCCGGTTTTTTGACCGATAAAGGCCCCGGTTTTCGCACTTTCACGATCACAGATAAAAGTCCCATCCCACCCGGCTGGGCTTCGAGTCAGAAGCAGTCCAGCATCAAATATCTGCAAATAGTTATTCGTAAATTATCTGATATAAGTTTGCATATCATGTTAAATAATGTGCTAATATTATCTAATGCAGGCATAAATAAAGAAAACTGCTACAAATAATTTGAAAGAAGGGAACGAACGTATGAAAAAAAGAAATGTTGTTCTTAAAAAAGTAACAGCGTTGCTTTTAACAGCCTCGCTGACCGCCTGCTCGCCAGCGGGATTGTTCAGCTTACACGCTGCAGAAGCACAAAGTGAGACAACAACCGAAACAAACTCAGCGCCCGGATCGGAATCCGAGCAGCCGGCTTCCGCACCAGCCGCAAAAACAGCGGGCAGTGCCGCAGCTGAGCAGAAGCAGACAGAAAGTCCGACCGGGACAGCAGGTACATCTGAAACCGCCACAGATGGACATAAGCAGACGCCAGAAACAGCACCGGCAGGAAGTTCAGAAACGTCTCCTGAAACCAGCAATGAAACGGTTCCGCAGGACGCGTCCGAAACAAACAGCGAATCCGGCGAATCGCAGCCTGCCGAACCGACTGGGAATACAGAAACCGCGTCTGAAACAGATTCTGAGTCGGAGCCTGAATCGGAGTCTGAATCAGAAACAGACACGGAAGAAATGAAACTGGTCAGGCAGACGCTTCAGGCCACCATCTATACGGATGGAACATTCCGCCAGACCGGCGGCGATGACGGCAGCATTACATTGTCCGGCGTCATGCCTGAGAATGCGGCCGTAAAGGCATATCCGGTCAGTGTAAACATCGGCGGACAGAAGGTACTGGCAGCTTATGACATCACCATCCTGTACAAGAAAGGCAATGAAGAAAAAATCTACGAACCGCAGGAGGGCGCGATTCAGGTTGCCATCACAAACTCCGCCGTGTCGGCAGCGATCAGCAATGGCAGCACCGACCTGATGGTATATCATCTGGCAACCACTCAGGCGGCGCCGGCAGAGGTCGCCGCAGCCAGCATGAGTGCGGATACGGTCGTATTTGATGCGGATAGTTTCTCTATCTATGCTGTAACCGATCCAGTTTCACACTTTACTCAGAAATATACCTTCCTGGATGCAAACGGAAATGTGTTTGCTGAGCATATTCTTTCCGATAATGAGGTGCTTCAGAATCCGGGGACTCCGACGGATGGTCATCAGCGTTTCAAAGGCTGGTACACGCAGGACGGGAAAGAGTTTAACGGCTTCGGACAGACGGCTTCCCAGCTGAACGGAGGTTCTCTGACAGCGGACAATGAGAGCAGTCCTGTCATCCTGCAGGCGAAGCTGGTCAAAGAGATTTCTGTATACTTCATGTCATCGTCCGGCGATGATGCATCTGTAATCAATACCCAGACCTATGCGCCGGGAGATACCGTGAAGGCAAATGATCTGAGGGATCTCTTCAAAACCGCCCGGAGCGAGCTGATGGGCTGGTCCGTCAGCAAAAATGCAGTGGAACCGGACAGCAAAATCATCGCCGGGACGGATGACATGAACCTTTATCCGGTCGTCGGAGATATCCACTGGGTTGATTATGACTCAAACGGCGGTACGCCGGTTGAATCGAAGTATTATCACTGGAACGAGGCGACTGTAAACCCTGCAGAGCAGCCGGTCAAACCCGGTTATACGTTTGAAGGCTGGTACGCGCAGAAAGAGAACGGAGAGCCGTATCCGTTCGGAGGAAAACTGGACAAGGATATCACTCTGTTCGCTCACTGGAAGCCGGCAGAAACATCCCATTACAGAGTTCTTTACTATATCCAGACAAGCAATCCGAAGTACGATTCAACAGCCCCCTATGTCCTGTATAAGATTGCTACAGAAAAAAATGTTCTGACGGATTCGGAAATCAGCGCAAAAAGCTACTGGGATAAAGTTGCCCAGTCGGATGATTTCACCCAGAAGACACCCTATTATGGAATGCTGACTTTCAATGAGAAAAAGTCAACGGGTAAAACAAAAGTCGAGGCGGACGGCAGCACAGTCATCGAGCTTTACTTTGACAGACAAAACATGACGTTGCTTTTCTTTAACAGTTATGCAGCCTGCAAAAATTATGCAGATACCGGAAAATCCGCCGACGGAGACGTCAGGATGCGGTTTACCGGACGGTTCGGGTCCTATTTTGAGGATGACGGACTTACACCGGGCGACGATAATCCATATACCGGTGAAGGAAAAACCGGTTACTGGCTCCAGTATGATCCCTCCAACTGGATATGGGAGTTTAGTGATGGTTTCAATTTCGGCGGCGCCATCAAGAGCGATACGATGCTGCTATATCCGGAGGAGTATTCGAACGGATCCAGATATGAAATCTACGTCGAGACAGTTGATCATCATGATGAACAGTGTACCACCTACAGGGATCCCAGTCATTATCAGCTGAAGGAACGCGGGACGACAGGGGCCGGTTATTTTGCATTTACCCCGAAGGACCGTGCAAAAACTTACTATGGCTATCAGTTTGGCTATCGGAATAATGATGATGACAACGGGGAAATTAATTGGAATGATCAATGGGATACCAGCCTTTCAACCTACATTCGTGCCCGTTTGGACAGCAGCAAAACACTGGTCGTTCTTGAAAAACGCGCTGTGCACACGCTGACGTTTCGAAATGCAAAGACAGATTACTCAGAAGCCAGGGATATCAAGTCCTTGCAGGTGAGGTATGGGACTCCTCTTGCCTCCTATGCAGATGAGGCACCAGTTGTGAGACCGGACGGACTTTCCGATTATTATGTTTTTGACGGATGGTACAAGGATGCTGATTTCATTCAGAAAGCAGATTTTTCAACGCTTAATATGCCCAGCCATGACTATGTTCTTTATGCGCACTGGGTTGCAAAAGACGCAAAGGTTATATTCCACCCTGAAAACGGACAGGATTGTGTTACGGTCCCTGTAAAGGCAGGGCAGCTCGTGGTGCAGCCTGAGAAGCCGGTCAGGGATGGCTACTCATTTACAGGCTGGGCCGATGCAGATAATCATCCGTTCAGCTTCGCCTCCCCGGTCACAAATGATCTTGATTTGTATGCGTCCTGGGCAAAGGACACCAAAGGATATAAGGTTACCTACGATCTGAACGGTGGCAGCGGTCCGGTTCCGACAGACAACACACGCTATGCGGAAGGGTCCAAAGTGAAAGCTGCGTCTTCAGACGGACTTGTTCCACCGACAGGCAAAAGCGCATTTCTCTGCTGGACAGATCCGGACGGTAAGGGTTATTTCCCCGGCAGCAACATTACAATGAAAGGAAAAGACCTTATCCTGAAGGCACAGTGGGCTGACGAACGGACAACGACCCTTACTTACGATTATGCCTACGATCATTTGGCGAAATCGATCGTAATTGATGTTCCGAACAGTCGATACAAGATCATGGAGGAGGATCCTGAAAGAACCAATTTCAAATTTCTTGGCTGGGGTGCTCCTGACGGCACGGTCTATAAGCGCGGAGATGAGATACATATAGATACTCTGGAGCCCGAAAAGAATGTCCTGACGGCTCAATGGAAGCGGATTTCCTACACCATCACTTACAATCCGAAGGGCGGTAAGTGGAAAGACGGAACGTCTGGTCTTTACGATGAAACGTATTCCGTTGACACAGCGGCCATGATTGTCACGGCACCAAAGCGCAGCGGATGATTGTCACGGCACCAAAGCGCAGCGGATACACCTTCCTGGGATGGAATACCGGATCGGTCACATATCAGCCGGGTGATACCTACCATGAAAAAGATGGAAATGGCGTACTGACAGACGCAACTCTGACTGCACAGTGGCGAAAAGATACCCCAAGTTCCAATCAGACGGACACAAAGCCGAAGGACGATTCCGGAAAAACACCTAACACCGGGGATGAAAACAATCTGTCAATGTGGTTCAGCCTCCTGATCGCAGCGGCAGCTGCAGCAGTCTGGATTGCAGCGATCCGGAAACAAAAGATGAATGATCGCTGAGAGCGGCAGCTGAGAGAAAGCTAGAACAAACTGAAAAAAGAATGCAGAAGGAGACCGGGATATATGCCCCGGCCTCCTTCTGGAGAGTGTGGTAGTTTTTCTGTAAATACGGAATAAGGAATTCCTTCTGGGTCTCCTGTGATATACACTTAATCACAGGAGGCCTTTACTATGCCAAGAAGCGAAAAGAAACCCGTCCACAAAGTAGTGATGACTGAAGGTAAACGT
>ONLK01000076.1 GCA_900318615.1 uncultured Eubacteriales bacterium | reverse complement strand
AAACGCTGAAGGCATCTAAGCGTGAAGCCCCCCTTAAGATGAGATATCCCAAGACCCCTTGCAGAATACAAGGTTGATAGGACAGAGGTGGAAGTGCTGCAAGGCATGGAGCTGACTGTTACTAATAGGTCGCAGGCTTATCCGGAACAAAGGGTTTATAAAAAGGAAGAAAGACTGAAAAAATTCGATTGCGGTTTTGAAGGTATGCAGTTATAATAAGCATATCTGAGAAGAAGTTGCTTATGTATTTTGATTATGCAGAAGTGGCGGAATTGGCAGACGCGCAGGCTTCAGGTGCCTGTGACCGCAAGGCCATGAGGGTTCAAGTCCCTTCTTCTGCATTTCAACTCCGGACATTCGCATTTATGCGGTATCCGGAGTTTTTTCATGCAATATTCTCTTGCATGTTTCATCTCTTTTTGATATGGTAGTTAGGCAATTTTGTATGTCTCAGAAAGGCGCACGTCAGGAAACGTGCAGGGAGGATTGTTGTGTCAAGCAGGTATGACGAAAATTTCAATGAAGAGTCTGGCAAATCTGGCAAAAGAGAACCAAACTGGGGCAGAATGTTTGGGATCATATTGATCATCGTGCTTGCCGTTGTAGTACTGGGCGGTGTTCTGGTTAATCATATAGGAAATTCCATTATAAGCAAATTGAACTATGTTAACGATCAGGATGTTCAAAAGGTTGCGGAAAGCGATCTTCCGGAGGAGGCTATTCAGGAGGTTTCCACCGAGGAGGCCGGCGGAAAACTGGTAAGCAGCGAGGAGCTGAACCAGATTCAGAAGAAAATGCAGAAGGTGGACGATACCGTTCAGAATGCAGACGACGAGAATACCTACACCTTGCTCCTGGCTGGTGTGGACCGCCGTGACAAATCATGGAACGGCAACTCGGACAGCATGATGCTTGTGACACTCAACTATGCGAAGAAAAGAGTAAGCATTATTTCTTTGATGCGCGATACCTACGTCGCCATTCCGGACGTTGGGTACGCAAAGCTGAATAATGCCTATGCCCGCGGCGGCGGTCCGCTTCTTTGCGATACTATTTCCGAAAACTATAATATTAATCTTACCGATTATGCCGCTGTTGACTTTGAAGATATGATAACCATCGTCGATGCTCTCGGCGGTGTAGACCTGGAATGGACGGCTGCTGAAATAAAGGTTGCGAACGGTTATATGATGGATATGTGCAATATGCTCGGCCGCGAGGACGAGGATCATTCGCTTCCGGAGGAAGACGGTGTATATCACTGCGACGGTATCCAGACCGTAGCTTATGCACGCAACCGCTACGTTGGAAATTCTGATTACGCGAGGACCGAGCGCCAGAGATACGTTATTTCACAGATTATAAATGAAGTGAAAAATATGAGTATCACCGAAGTGACTTCTTTTGTAACGGACGTTTTGCCGCTGATAACTACCAACATCAAAACCTCCAGAATTTGGGAGCTTATGGGTGATGCATCGGAAATCCTGACGGATTATTCCATTGTGGAAGATCGTGTGCCGTATGACGGCATGTATGAAATCATTTACGTGGACGGTCAGGATATGCTCGTTCCTGAATGGGAAGATACCATTACCCAGATGCATGAAACTATGTACGGAGATGGATCCATTTCCGATAATTCGGATAACGACAGGGATAACCGGCTGCTGAATAACAGTACCATCAATGATGATTATTACGAACTACTGACGGAAATGGCAAGTGAAGCCGAAGCACACGGCACAGCCCGTACATCAGGTACCGTAACAGGCCAGACCGGCAGCGGTGACTGATACCGGAATGGACTGAAATATTACAGTTTGTATAAGCGTTTTCTCAATGGCAGATTGAGAAAACGCTTTATTATTATATGACGGGGATGAGGAAGTATGATAAAATATTAAACATCCGGGTGATTATTCTTTTCCATATGTAAAATGATAGTGTAGGAGGATCTAAGATGACAGATTTGTACAGTATCGGCGAGATGGTAATTGACTTTATTCCAGGCTCCGAACCGGGCAGCTATATCCGCAAGGCTGGCGGCGCTCCGGCCAACGTAGCAATCGCGATTGCCAAGAACGGTCTGAAGGCCAGCATGTGCTGCAAGGTAGGCAATGACGATTTCGGTCACTTTCTTCTGGATACCCTGAAGGAGTATAAGGTAACGGCAGCCTGCCCCGATCTTTGTGACGAGGCAATTACAACACTTTCCTTTGTGACCTTAAAGGAAGACGGAGAGCGTGTTTTTACATTTGCGCGCAAGCCCGGAGCAGATATGTTCCTTAGCGAGGAAGATGTTAAAGAAGCGGATATTTCGGATGCAGCGATTATACATGCAGGATCCTGCTCCCTTTCCGCACAGCCGGAGGCGGATGCTACCAGAAAGGCAATGAGACTTGCTCATGAACAGGGGAAGCTGGTGAGTTTTGATGTTAATTACAGAAACGTAATGTGGAAAGATGATCAGGCTGCCTGCACAAGCGCTGTTATGAATATTCTGGACTATGTTGATTTTTTGAAAATTTCCGAGGAAGAAGTAGACATGATGGGCGGTGTGGATGCCATTTCGAAGCTTATGGAGCAGCACCGTATTGCCGTTACGGTTGAAACTCTTGGTTCCCATGGAGCCCAGGCATTTTTCAAGGGTGGAGTAGTCAGGGTCGAAGGCAGAAAGGCAAAGGCGGTGGATGCAACCGGAGCCGGCGATGCGTTCTGGGGCGGCTTCCTTTCAAGTCTTCGTATTCAGGGTGTATCCTCCGTAAAGGATCTGACAGAGGATAAACTCAGAAAAGCAATGGATTATGGAAATGTGTCCGGATGCATCTGTGTACAGAATAAGGGGGCCATTGCATCTATTCCTACCCGTGCTCAGATTGAAGAATATATCCGTGTCAACGGCTGAAATCAAAACAGCCGTGCTGAGATCAAAATAATCAATAAAGAGTACAGCAGATAAATGCAGATAAGCGGAAAACATGCGCCGGGGTTCCCGGCGCTTTTTGCTGCCATTCTGACAGTTTTGGACCTAATAATTTTCGATAAAAGACTATTTCTCCGGTAAAAATTTTGTGAATTCTGATTTTGCGCGAAATTGGAGTGCTTTTTTGCATTTTATTTATTGACTTTAATATTATGAAGTTTTATATTTATCAACGTTACTTTTTTACATAAACTTCTTAAAAAATGTTAATGATCAGGTATTAGAGGAGGAGAAGTCATGAAAAAAGCTTCGAGATGGGCAACACTTGTTCTGGCCGGATCTCTTTCGGCCACTATGTCCTTATCTGCATTCGCTGAGGCTGTAACGGAAAATTCTACAGAAGCGGCTGCAGATGATGACATCTTAAATGCGTCCAATGTTCAGCCGGAAATTCCGGACGGAGCAACCGTACTCCAGCTCGGTACAACGGTGAATGAGCAGGATTCTTTCCAGATTGCCGCTGTAAAGTTTGCTGAACTTATTCAGGAAAAGACCGATGGCAAATATGCCATTGAAATTCATCCGAACGGAGATCTGGGCGGCGAGAGAGATATGCTCGAATCCATGCAGATGGGAACTCTGGACATGGGCATTGTTACATCCGGACCGTTTGTAAACTTCTCAGAAGCGATGGGTGTTCTGGATATGCCGTTCCTGTTCGCCAGCAACGAGGAAGCGTATGCCGTATTTGACGGTGAGGTTGGCCGTGACCTTCTGGATACTCTGGAAGACAGCAGCCTGAAAGGGCTTGCCTATGCGGAAAGAGGCTTCAGAAATCTGACCAACAACGTGAAGGCTGTTCATAGTGCAGACGATGTAGCCGGACTGAAGATCCGCGTTATGGAGAATGATGTTTATACAAAGACCTTTACAGCGCTGGGAGCAAATGCGGTTCCGATGAACTGGAACGATACGCTGACTGCTCTTCAGCAGGGAACCATTGACGGGGAGGAAAACCCGATCAACGTAATCAATTCCTATAAGCTTTGGGAATCTCAGAAATACTGCACACTTGACCGTCATTCTTATTCATCGGCCATCATTACCATGAGCCTGGATGTGTTCAACTCTCTGGATGAGGATACGCAGAAGATCTTCCTGGACAGTGCGCAGGAAGCGGCCGAGTACGAAAGAAAATGGGTTGCCGCACAGGAAGCAGACCAGCTGCAGACGATGAAGGATAACGGCATGGAAGTTGATGAGGATCCGGATGTTGATTCCTTCAGGGAAGCTGTGAAGTCTGTATATGAAGATTATCCGCAGTATGATGACTATGTACAGAAGATTAACGATGTTATTGCAGGTCTGAACTGAGCCGTACAGCAAAGTAAGGCTGCATACGGACAGAAAAATTCTGAATGATTTGCAGTGCATGTGTTTAGTTCAGTAAGCGGGAGCCGTGGGGATCCTGCTTACTTTTGTTAACGGGAGGAAACAATGTCTTTTGTACGAGGTGTCCATAAAGTCAGCGATGCGCTTGAGCTATTTTACTCCTTCGGAGGCTGCGGATGTTGCCGTTATCTATGCGATTATCGTCGGGTTCTTTGTATACAGAGACCTGAAACCGGGGCAGCTGTTTGAAATTATGAAAAAGTCCGCAAAGACAAGCGCCGTGATCATGATCATCATTGCATGCTCCGGACCGTTCGGATGGGTGCTGGCAAAATGGTCGATTCCGGAAGCTATTTCCACGGCGGTCCTGAGTATGTCGACAAATAAATTCATTATCCTGTTTCTGATCGGTATTATCATCCTGATTGCCGGCGTATTTATGGAAACATCCTCCGCAATTATTCTGCTTACGCCTGTTTTCCTGCCGCTGGTACAGGCCATGGGAATAAGCCTGGTGCATTTCGGCGTTGTGTTTGTAGTGGGTCTTGCAATCGGTATGATTACACCTCCGGTTGCCATAAATCTGTTTGTGGCATCCAGTATCACCAGACTTCCCATAACAAAAATATCGAAGGCGATTATTCCGTATCTGATCGGCCTGATTGCGGTATTCTTCGCAGTCATGTACATACCGTTGTTTATTCCGTCGCTGATTATCGCCTGACTTTCGATGAGGCGTCTAATGGTATCGGTTGACGTGAAGCAGCCGGTCGCCGTGGTAAACAAGTTTCATATTAATCTGATCCTTCCCGTCCAGGAGATCACGTAGAAATTCGCGGTCTCCTTCCCACAGGGGGAGAGAAAGAACTTCCGGTTTCGGGATCCAGCGAAGCTCGCCCTCCGGGCAGCTTTCCGACACTGAACCTGAAAAAGCGTCGGCCTTATACAGCATCATGTATTCATCTTCGCAGGTATCGCTGATAAAGGAAATGACACCCTTGAAACGGTATTTTGTCAGAACAAGACCGGTTTCCTCGAATACTTCCCGCAGCATACCTTCATCTGGAGATTCACCGGGTTCCAATTTGCCGCCGATTCCGATCCACTTGCCGGCATTTTCATCGTTTTTCTTTTTATTCCGGTAAAGCATCAGATAACAGTTGTCTTTTTCAATGTAGCATAACGTAGTGATTTTAAATTTCATAATATCTGCATCCTTACATTCATTATAATAATTTTCGAAGCATGAATAGGATAACATATTCCGATACAGCGTTGACAAGTATTAAATTAAATGCTATCTTATCCTAAAATAATCTAAAAGCTGTGAAGAGGAGTAGTACCTCTGAACCGGATTTCAGAGAGCCGCCGGATGGTGTGAGGCGGTGGATGGTTCACCGGGAACTGGCCTCAGAGCTGCCGCCCGAAAGGCTGAAAGTAATTTTACAGCCGAGTAGACGCGGACGGGTCCTCCCGTCACCGGGGTAAAGATATAAGACATTTGCTGTTCCGGTGAGTGTTCGTATCTTGTGAGTGCGCGGCTTTTGCCGCGAACAGGAGTGGTACCGCGTAGTTTGTTTACGTCTCCTGCAGCCGCTGGCTGCAGGTTTTTTTATTTCACGGAGGTAAAGGAAAAGGCTATGATGGATTACACGAAGTATTCACGGCAGTATTTTATGCCGCCGAAGGGAAATGACGACTGGGTAAAGAAGGAATATGTGGATTTTTCGAACTGCTGGTGAGAATCGGTTTCAAGGAAATTGAAGTTGGATTTCCGGCAGCTTCGGAAACAGAATATGAATTTATCCGTACGCTGATTGAAAGAAATATGATTCCGGACGACGTGACCATCCAGGTTCTGACGCAGGCCCGTGAACACATCATACGCAAAACCTTTGAAGCCGTGCGCGGTGCAAAGCATGCGATTGTTCACGTCTATAATTCAACTTCCAAGGCTCAGCGCGAGCAGGTTTTCCGCAAGGACAGGGAAGAAATCAAAAAGATTGCCGTGGACGGTGCTCAGATGCTGAAGGATCTGACGGAAGAGGATGGCGGAAATTACCGCTTTGAGTACAGCCCGGAATCCTTTACCGGAACCGAGCCGGAATATGCTCTGGAAGTTTGCAACGCAGTTCTGGATGTATGGAAACCGCAGGCGGACCGCAAGGCGATTATCAACCTTCCGTCCACTGTGCAGCTTTCTCTACCTCATGTTTACGCCAGCCAGATCGAATATATGCATAAAAATCTGGCATACCGTGATCAGGTAGTGCTTTCGCTTCATCCGCATAACGACCGCGGCACCGGCGTGGCAGATGCCGAGCTTGGAATTCTGGCCGGAGCGGATCGGATCGAGGGAACCTTGTTCGGTAATGGTGAGCGCACGGGAAACGTGGATGTTGTTACGCTGGCATTAAATATGTATACGCACGGTGTGGATCCGAAGCTTGATTTTTCGAACATGGAGGAGATCACGGAAGAATACGAAAAGCTGACCGGCATGCCGGTGGAGGAGCGCCGGCCGTATGGCGGAGCTTTGGTATTTGCAGCGTTTTCCGGATCGCATCAGGATGCTATTGCAAAGGGAATGAAGTACCGCAACGAAAGCGGAGAGAAACAGTGGACTGTGCCGTATCTGCCGATCGATCCGAAGGATATCGGACGCAGCTACGATGCCGACGTCATCCGCATCAACAGCCAGTCCGGCAAGGGCGGCGTAGGATTTATACTCGAGCAGCATAACGGGCTCAAGCTGCCGAAGAAGTTCCGCGAGGCTATGGGATATACAGCGAAGAGAGCCTCTGACCACGAGCATAAGGAACTGCAGCCACAGGAAGTATTCGACCTGTTTGTGGAGAATTACGAGAACAAGAAATCGCCGTATAACATTACCCAGGTACACTATAAACAGCACAACGGCATTATTGCGGAGGTTACAACCGAGTATGAGGGAAAGAAGAATGTCATCCTCGCTTCCGGCAACGGCCGCCTCGATGCCGTCAGCAATGCGCTCAAAAAGTTCTATCATCTGGATTATCAGCTGACAACCTACGAAGAGCACGCGCTGGAGAAGAGTTCCAGTTCCCGCGCGATCGCCTACGTTGGTATTCAGGACAAAGCCGGGAGAATGTACTGGGGCGCCGGTGTGGATGCCGATATCATCCGTGCATCGGTTGATGCTTTGCTTACGGCTGTAAACAACATGGCACAGGCATAATAACACTGAAAAAACATTTCAGACGCTTCTCCCGGAAGGGGAGGCGTCTTTTTATTGTCTGCACGCCGCCAATATGATATGATTACAAAAGGTTTATCGCCGGCAGATCCGCCGGATGAAACCTTAGTTTATAAGGAAAGACGGTAAAAAAATATGGGCGTTCTTTATAAAAGCACAAGAAATTCGGACAATGTGGTAACTTCTTCTCAGGCGATTCTCATGGGCCTTTCCGTGGACGGGGGTCTGTTTGTTCCGGATCATATGCCGAAACTGGATGTTTCTCTGGAAACCCTGGCCGGTTTTGATTATAAGCAGACAGCCTATGAGGTCATGAAGCTTTTTCTCAGTGACTTTACGGAGGAAGAACTCAAAGCCTGCATCAACCGTGCCTATGATGCAAAATTTGACATTCCGCAGATCACGCAGCTGCATGAGGCGGACGGGGCTTATTATCTGGAACTTTATCATGGCGCTACGATTGCCTTCAAGGATATGGCACTTTCCATTCTCCCTCATTTGATGACGACGGCAGCCAGAAAGAACCACATCTTCAATGAAATCGTGATCCTGACAGCTACTTCCGGAGATACCGGAAAAGCGGCACTGGCAGGCTTCGCCGATGTACCCGGGACACGCATCATTGTTTTTTACCCGAAGCACGGCGTCAGTCCGATTCAGGAAAAGCAGATGGTTACGCAGACAGGGGAGAATACCTGTGTCATCGGTATTGAGGGCAACTTTGACGATGCGCAGAGCGGTGTCAAGGCAATCTTCTCGGATTCGGAGCTTCGCGGACGTATGAATGCGGCGGGACTTCAGTTTTCATCGGCAAATTCCATCAACATCGGCCGGCTGGTTCCGCAGATTGTCTATTATGTATACGCCTACGGCCAGCTGGTAAAGAGCGGAGAAATAGAGTGCGGCGATGAAATCAACATTACCGTTCCGACCGGAAATTTCGGCAATATCCTTGCTGCTTATTATGCGAAACAGATGGGGCTTCCGGTCAGAAAACTGATCTGTGCTTCCAATTCCAATAAGGTTCTGGTTGATTTCTTCAGGACGGGTACCTATGACAGGAACCGGAAATTTATCCTTACCATGTCGCCGTCCATGGATATCCTGATTTCCAGCAATCTGGAGAGGCTGATCTACAGTCTGTGCGGCTGTGACTCGGAAAAATGCGCCGCGTTTATGGATAATCTGAAAACGGACGGAAAATATACGATTTCCGATGAAATGAAAGCGGGTCTTTCCGGTTTTGCGAGCGGGTTTGCAGACGAGGAAGAAACGCTGGAGGAAATCAGAGCAGTATATGACAGAAGTCATTACGTGATCGATACGCATACGGCTGTGGCGTCCCGTGTTTACCGGAAATATCGCGAGGAAACCGGAGATGAAAGGAAGACGGTTATTGCCTCAACGGCAAGCCCGTTCAAATTTAGCCGTTCCGTGATGAAAGCCATCGGTACGATTCCGGAAGGAGCGGACGATCTGGCACTGGCGGATTCGCTTAGCGCTCTGGCCGGTATCCAACTTCCGCGTGCCATTGAGGAAATCCGTTCGGCGCCGGTTCGCCACCGCATGGTCATTGAAACCTGTGATATGAAGAATACTGTTGAGAAAGTTCTCGGACTTTAAGAAATAAAACCGGAGATGTGAAGATATGGATACAACATCAACATTTGCATTTCTTGATGTGATTATTTTACTGGCTGGCGGTTATGTATTTTATGCGTGGTATCTGCTTCAGTTTAAGAATGAGGCAAAGGAGGGACTCCTGGTGACAAAGGGAACCAGAACCCGGATGTGCAAGGATTTCCCAGCCTACAAAAAATATATGGCAAATAAAACGCTGGTGTTTGCTGTCGTTTGTGTCTTGAGCGGTGTGCTCGGTCTGCTGCAGGATTACGGATGGAAGATAGGTCAGATTGCCTACTGGATTATATTTGCTGTTTTCTTCGTTGTTGTGTGCTGGTACGGAAGATGTGCAAAAAAGGCGCAGCACAAGTATTTCGGCAATGTCTGAAGGAACAATTTGACCAGGTCTGAAGGAAACAGTGCTTGCCAATAAAATTAAGTAGCTTTATAATGTAGCTGAAGCAGAAATGCAGATGCAGTATATACGGACCTGCCGGCTGTCAGGACAGCCGGGTCCGGCATGAAAACAGAACAGGAAACGGACGCGAAGCGGATCGTTTTATTCCCTGGGGTGTTCGACACTCCCTTCATTTTTGAACCTACAGTTACTTTAAACGGGATTCCTATATTTCCGTATTGTTATGTCAGGCCTCCCTTGAGTGGAAGACAGAGGATGCGGCTGCGGTGACCCACCTGGCATTTTTGCTAGGAGTCAAAAAGAGGGAAACGGCACTTTGGGGATTTTTTTGTCAAAAATATTTTCTAAGAGTATTGTATATTGAAATGAAATTAAAATTCAGATCAAAGAAGCATAAGACAGAGATTCCGCCTTCCTCTATGCCGAATGTTCCAAAGACGAAGATCAGGTCGAAAAACAAATATCAGCGTGCTGTAAACTTAGCCTTTCGGTTTCGCAAAAAAATGGTTGTGGACAAAATTGATGTGTATTCCGCACAGGCCTGTTTCAATATCCTAATGGGAATTATTCCGCTGCTGATGCTTGTGCTGGCGCTGCTGAGGTTCACGCCGATCACGGAAGATATGGTGATGGATACGCTTTCCAGCCTGATCACCAGCGGTTATATGGACCAGGTGAAGGCGATCGTAAGCAGCGTATATCAGGGCTCTCTGACAGCACTCTCATTTTCAATTATTGCCGTCATCTGGGTGTCCGGAAAAGGTGTCATGGGCCTTGCCAATGGCCTGAATAATATCTATCATCTGAGAGAAAACAGGAATTATTTTTATATCCGGGGCAGATCTTCCCTTTACACTATCCCGGTCGTGGCTATGATGGCCTTCGGCCTGACATTCCTTGTATATGGGGTCCGTTTCCAGATGGCGCTGGAGTCGCTTTTCCCGATTATGAGGAATTTCAGCAGAGCGGTCATGTATATTTTTATTGTCATCGGATTGCTGTTTCTGACGCTGATTTTCAATCTGCTTTATTCGTTTCTGCCGAGCGTTCATAAAACATTCCGTTCTCAGCGCTACGGTGCAATTTTTACAACGATTGCCTGGATTATTTTTTCCTTCTTTTTTCAGCTGTGGGTGACGCTTTCAAAAAATCTGTCCATTCTGTACGGAGGACTCCTGACGATTATTATCGCTTTAACCTGGATGTACTTCCTGGTATACATTTTCTTTCTGGGGGCGGAAATCAATGACTTTATAGAAAACCCGAACACCTTTCCGGAGTAGAATGAAGCAGGCAGCCGCCTGGCTTCACGGACAGGATCCGCAGGGGAATTTGGGTTGACAATTGAAACGGATGTGCTAAACTGTGGTTTAGCCGGTTACTGAAAAAAGTAGCCGAAGACAAAGGCTGTGAAGGTGCAAAGTAGAAAACAGTTTTCCATCAGAGAGGACAGGCCGCTGGCTGAAAGCCGGTCCGGGTTCAGACTGATTTTCAAAATTCACACCGGAGCCGCTTTTCCGAACAGAAGAAATATCCGAAAGCAAGCCGGAGGCAGGAAATGGCATTCGGATACATTCGAAAGTAAGAGAAGCCGTACGGGCACGTGACGCCTTAAAGAGAGCTCACATCAATGTGAGAATATGGGTGGTACCGCGGAGCAATTCGTCCCAGATCGCAAGATCCGGGACCTTTTTTTTAGTGTATAAGTCCAGTCGCAAAGCAGGGCCGGTGCGGCTGGGACAGCCGGAACCGGCCGGGCTTTAGCGACGACAACAGAAATGAGCATGGAGCGATGCGCAGCAGCGCGGGAATGCGAATTTCTGAAA
>ONLK01000069.1 GCA_900318615.1 uncultured Eubacteriales bacterium | reverse complement strand
GCTGATCCAGTCGCTGGATATCTGCAAGAACGCTTCCATAGCGTCTCTGAAGAAGTATCGAAAAGGTATTCTGATGGATGACGGCAAAGAGGAGAAGGCCGTAGACGAATGCATAAAAGAACTGCAAATTAAGGTTGCGGATAAACATCTTCCAATCCTTTCACTGTCCGGCGGCAATCAGCAGAAGGTTGTTATTGCCAAGGGACTTTTGACAAACCCAACGGTACTTCTTCTGGATGAACCGTCCAGAGGTATTGATATCGGAGCCAAGACAGAGGTATTTGAGATTATTCATCAGCTGTCCGAAAAGGGACTATCCATCATCGTTGTATCCTCCGAATTAAAGGAAATCATGGCGATCGCCGACCGCATTTATATTCTTTCAAACGGAAAAGTTACCGGAGAGCTTTCCGGCAGCGAGATTAACGAAGACACGCTGGTTCGTGCTTCCTACGCAGGTCTGGGAACCGGCAGAAAAAGTGCGTGATAGAAGGAGCTAAATGAAAATGAGTAAAGAAAAATCATCATCCGGAAACAACAGGTTCCTCATGACCATCCTGAAGGGACGTACATTTATTGTTCTTATCCTTCTGATTATCGTCTTCAGAATTCTGAAAAGCAACTTTCTGGAACCCAGTACCCTTTCCATGATCGCCAAGCATGTGTCTTTGTACGGCATTCTCGGTCTGGGCATGACCTTCGTCATCATTACGGGCGGCATTGACCTGTCCGTTGGTTCCGTTGTCGGCTTGTGCGGCATGCTGGCCGGAGGAATGATTCAGCAAGGCCTGACACTGAAACTCTTTGGAGTAACTGTTTATTTCAGTGTTCCCATGATTGTTATTTTTATGCTGCTGTTCGGCATCTTTGTCGGCTGGGCAAACGGTATGATTATTACCAAGCTGAAGGTGGCTCCGTTCATCGCCACCCTGGGTACAATGTATATGTGCAGAGGTTTCGCAAACCTTCGTTCCGGCGGCGATACGTTCTCCCACCTGGAAGGCTACAAGGAACTGGGCAACCAGGGACTGAAAACATTAGGAAGCAACTGGATGGGGATTCCGGCGGGCGTCTATATTTTTGCTGTTCTGGCTGTAGCTGCAGCGATCGCACTGAGAAAGACGTCCTTTGGATGGTATGTCAAGGCTGTCGGCGGCAACGAGAAGAGTGCAAAACTTTCCGGCATCAAGGCGGACCGGATTAAAATATTCTGCTACATGATTTCCGGATTCTGTGCTGCATGGGTTGGTATCATCAACACAGCACAGCTGTCCGCGGCACATCCGGCAACCGGTGACGGCTGGGAAATGAACGCCATTGCGGCAACCGTTCTGGGAGGTACGTCCATGGCCGGAGGCTCGGGGACTGTTCTGGGCACCGTCATCGGCGCCTTTGTTATCGGAGTTATCAATGATGGTATGACCATGTGCGGGGTTTCCGAATTCTGGCAGAAGGTTATCCGCGGCGCCGTAATTATCCTTGCCGTTGTCATTGATACCGCACAAAGAGAGCTGCAGGCAAAAATGGCACTGCAGGCAAGAAACGAGAATAAATAGCTTTCGCTGTCGAAACAGTTCATTTCATACAAGTTTCAGTTAAAAATGTTTGCATGTTGAGACTGACAGTTTATAATCAGACTGTCAGCCAAAGAAAGGCTGGGAATATGAAGCATATTAAAATTGGGTACGCGCCGACACGCCGGAGCATTTTCAGTGCGCCGGACGCCATAAAATACAGAGGACTTACCGCGGACAGACTGAAGGAGCTGGGGGTTGACTTTGTAGATATCACCGATATCAACAGGGAAGGCCTTCTTTACAACGATGAAGACCGCATCAGAATTGCCGAGAAGTTCAGGCGTGAGGGAGTGGACGGTCTGTTTCTTGCGCACTGCAATTTCGGCACCGAGTATGAGTGCGCAAGACTGGCCAGAGATCTGAATGTCCCGGTTCTTCTGTGGGGGCCGCTGGATGAAAGACCGGAACCGAACGGTGTCCGCCTGAGAGATACACAGTGCGGTCTCTTCGCCACCGGCAAGGTTCTGCGCCGCTTCCGCATACCGTTTACGTACATGACCAACTGCCGCCTGAGTGATCCGGTGTTTGAGCGCGGCATCAAAGACTTCCTGGCGGTTTGCAGCGTTGTAAAAACCTTCCGCAGCATGAGAATCCTTCAGATCTCCACCCGACCGTTTGATTTCTGGTCCACGATGTGCAACGAAGGAGAGCTTCTTGAAAAGTTCAACATTCAGCTGGCACCGATCCCGCTGGGCGAGATGCTTGATGAAATGAAGAAGGCGATCCGTGACGGAGATGAAGTTAAGGAAGTCATGCAATACTGTCGTGACAACATGAAGATCAGCGTTTCGGACGAACAGCTGGAGAAGATTGCCGGCATGAAGGTCGGAATGAAACGGCTTCTTGTAAAATACGGATGCCAGGCCGGAGCTATCCAGTGCTGGAACCAGCTGCAGGCAGAAATCGGAATTATGCCGTGCGCAGCCAATTCTCTTCTGAATGAGGAAGGCTATCCGATTGTGTGCGAAACAGATATTCATGGTGCAATCACAGCTTTGATGGTGGAAGCTGCTTCCATGGACAACAGGCGCAGCTTCTTTGCGGACTGGACCATCCGTCATCCGGACATCGAAAACGGAGAGCTTCTGCAGCACTGCGGTCCGTGGCCTGTTTCCGTATGCCGCGAAAGGCCGGACATCACCATGCCGCTTGCCTTTGATTATCCGTGTGCCATCACGGCCGAAGCAAAGCACGGTCCGGTTACGCTGGTCCGCTTCGACGGAGATAACGGCGAATACAGTCTGCTTCTTGGCCATGCGAAGGGCGTGGATGGTCCGAAGGGCATGGGCACTTATCTGTGGGTTGAGGTTGAAAATATCAAACGCCTGGAGGCGAAGATAGTAGAAGGACCGTATATTCATCACTGTGTCGGCATTCATGAGGATGTCCTTCCGGTTCTCTATGAGGCGTGCAAATACATTGGCGTGAAGCCGGATTTGTATGATCCGGTCGAAGAAGATGTGAAGGCCTACCTGCGCGGCGAGGGAAGCGGAAAGAAGTTCTGATCTGAAATTCGCTGCAGCCGCAGTAAGAGTATTGTCTTAAGGTCAGCCGGACCTTCGGCGGAAAAAAATACCGCTGAAGCCGGGTATCCTTCTGAAACGCCTGTGTGAAGCTGGAAGATGCCGGAGGTTAGAACAGGGAATAGGAGAGAAAAGTGAAAGTCAGAATTAAAACTATAAGTGAAGCAACAGGCTTTTCTCCTGCAACGGTTTCCAACGCTCTTAATCATAAGAAGGGTGTCAATCAGGAAACGGCTTCCGCAATCTTTCAGAAAGCCCAGGAACTCGGGTATTTTGAAGAAAATAAAATCTCAAAAATCAAATTTGTCATCTATAAAAAGATAGGTCTGGTTGTTGAAAACAGTCCCTTTTTTGAACTTATGATGGCCGGAGCAGAAGCGGAATGCCGGAACCTTGGCATGGAGATGACGCTTGTCTATCTGGATGAGCGGCGCGATGATTTTAAAACTCAGTTTGCAGCCTTGTGTGACGCGAAAGATTCTGCGGTCATTTTGCTGGGAACGGAAATGGAGGACAGGGACATCTATCTGATCCGGGAGCTGAAAATGCCGCTTGTTGTGATTGATTACTGGAACAGTGACATGAGCTTCAACGCGGTGATGATTGACAATGCTGATTCGGTAAGACAGGCAGTCAGATATCTGATCGGTCTCGGACATCGGAAGATAGGTTATCTCAAGGGAAATTTCAGAATTCGGCCGTTCCGTTCCAGAGAGAAAGGATACCGGGATGCGCTTCTTGGCGCGGGCATTCCATACGATGAGAAGTATACGGTGCTGCTCAGACCGGATATGGACGGCGCTTACCATGATATGGAACGCTACCTTTCCGGCAAGCCGGAGCTTCCGACAGCGTTTATCTCCGACAACGATATGATCGGACTGGGAGCTATGAAAGCAATGTTTGAGTCCGGCGTTCGCATTCCGCAGGACGTGTCGATTATCGGTTTCGACGACCTGCCGTATTCCTCCATGGCCTATCCGCCGCTGACAACGGTTTTCGTTCCCAAAGAGGAAATCGGCCGTGTTGCCGTGCGGCGGCTGAACAATATTATTAATGGCGGGGATATGAATGCTCTTAAAATCGAGGTATGCACAACATTCCGGAACCGCAGCAGTGTGAAGGATCTGCGGCAGAAGCAGGATTGAAACATCCGGTATCGGATCATAAGCCGGCTGAATCGGAGAAACCAGATTGAACTCAGTGAAAAGCCGATGAGGTTTATTTTGGAGGCGGTGTTGCAAACACCGCCCGTTTTTTGTATGATTACTTTAGCCGGGAAAAGTCCCCGGCAGGGAAATGGAAAACAAAAAACAAGAAACAGAAGATTAAGGAAAAGGAGGCTTTGAGTAAGATCATGTCACAATTAATTCTCATTATTGTCGTAATTTTGATTCTGTGGGCTTTAATTGCCAATGTTCGCGTTGTACCGCAGGCCCAGGCGTATGTCATTGAAAGACTCGGAAAGTATAAAACAACCTGGGAGGCCGGACTTCACCTTAAGGTTCCGTTCATTGAGAGCATTGTGAAGAAGGTTTCGCTGAAGGAGCAGACGCTCGATTTTCCTCCGCAGCCGGTGATCACAAAAGATAACGTAACCATGAACGTGGACAGCCTTATTTTTATGAAGGTGATGGATCCGAAGCTTTATACGTACGGTATTGCCAACGCAACCATGGCCGTCGAGGGAATGGCAGCCACCACGCTCCGCAATATCATCGGTGAGATGGAACTGGATGAAACACTGGTCGGCAGGGATGAGATCAACGGAAAAATGCAGCAGGTGCTGGATGAAGCCACAGATCCCTGGGGCATCAAGGTTACCCGTGTAGAAATCAAGAACATTCAGCCGCCGGAGGAAATTGCCGAGGTCATGAGCAAGCAGATGCGTGCAGAACGTGAGCGCCGTCAGACCGTGCTGGAGGCACAGGCGCATCAGGAGGCTGTCGTTGCCCGCGCCGAAGGTGACAAGAAAGCCAAAATACTGGCAGCTGAGGCAGAGCGCGATGCGCAGATCGCTCTGGCAGAAGGCCGCGCCAAATCCATTGAGATGGTATACGAAGCAGAAGCGGAAGGTCTTGAAAAGCTGAAGAATGCCAATGTAAGCGATACCGTTTTGAAACTCAAGGGAATCGAAGCACTCAAGGACGTTGCGGATGGAAGAGCTACCAAAATTTTTATCCCGTCCGACATTACATCTACGGTAGCAGCCCTCGGAGTGGCCGGCGAAGCGCTGGGCATTGGAAATGCAACTGCCGTTGATAACTCGCCGAAGATGAGACCGGCACCGAAAAAAGATCCGTGCATCGACGATGAGACCGGCAAAGGCGGGCTTGATGCGGCGGCAACGACGGAAGCTATTAACGAAGAAGTAAAGGCATCATCCGCAGATCAGAATGATGTACTGGACTAATGGATGAATGAGCAGAATAGGAAGGACCAGTTAAAATGGATTTAAGAGGCAGAAACTTTCTGACACTAAAAGACTATACACCTGAAGAAATAACGTATCTGCTGGATTTGGCGGCAGAGCTGAAGGCGGTCAAGAAGAGCGGCAAGATCGACCGCAGGCATGAGGGCAAAAACATCGCGCTCATCTTCGAAAAGACAAGCACCCGTACGCGCTGCTCCTTTGAGGTGGCGGCTCATGATATGGGCATGCAGACCACCTACCTGGATCCTTCCGCTTCTCAGATCGGCAAAAAAGAAAGCATCCGCGATACCGCCCGCGTCCTCGGACGAATGTATGACGGCATTGAGTATCGCGGCTTCGGACAGAACATCGTCGAGGAACTGGCAAAATATTCCGGGGTTCCCGTCTGGAACGGCCTTACCAACGAGTATCATCCGACCCAGACGCTGGCCGATATGCTGACAGTCCGTGAGCATTTCGGAAGGCTGAAGGGAATCCGCCTGACTTATATGGGCGATGCCCGCTATAACATGGGGAATTCCCTGATGATCACCTGTGCCAAGCTGGGGCTTCACTTTACCGCATGCACTTCCAGCGAGTATTTCCCGAATGAGGAACTCGTGGAACAGTGCCGTGCCTGGACGAAGGAAAGCGGCGGAACAGTCACGCTGACCGAGGATGTGGACGCGGGAACCCGCGGCGCCGATGTGATCTATACGGATGTATGGGTTTCTATGGGAGAGCCGGATGAAGTATGGGCTGAGCGCATTAAAATGCTTTCTCCCTATCAGGTAAACCGTAAGGTTATGGAAAACGCCGGACCGAAGGCTGTGTTCATGCACTGCCTGCCGGCTTTCCACGATCTGGACACCGGAATTGGCCGGAAAATCCACGACCGTTTTGGCCTTGACTGTATGGAAGTGACAGATGAGGTCTTTGAGGGACCGCAGTCTGTGGTATTTGATGAGGCGGAAAACCGCATGCATACCATCAAGGCGGTTATGGACGCAACCCTTCGCTGACGGCGGATATTCTGCTGAAAAAGGAAGGACAGGAGGGGAGCGGGAGCTAATCATGGGCAGAGGAACAGTAAACCGGCGGAGCGACCATATCCGGCGGGACTTAAAATTACGATGGGAGAAAAGAATGATTTGCGAGGCTCAGCTAAGCGGAATATGCTCATTGCTGATTATCATTCTCGGACTTCTTTATCTGATGGACGCACTGCGCAATCGCTGGACACTGACCGTTATTATTGTGCTGGCGGTGATCATGAATGCCATGCTGATTTTGCATGCCCGCGAAAAACGGCGCGCACCCTCGAAGAAACAATCACAGTAATACTATGATATGAGTGTCAAAAGTACCTTTTGCCACTCATTTATAATTACGCGTGGTTTCGTTGCTCCGCAACTCCCACCATCATGTGGGGCGTGTCAATAAGTCCTGCCACCACTCGCATGCAAGCATGCGTGGCGGCGGACTTTTGACACGGTAATCATACTATTATAAAAACTGAAAGTGAAATAAAAATATGCCGGACATAAAAAGTGAAATATTAACTGCGTTACGGCAGAGCAGGAATTACATTTCAGGGCAGGATTTGAGTGAGCAGCTCCATGTCTCCCGGACCGCGGTATGGAAACATATCCAGAAGCTTCAGGAAGAAGGATATGATATTGAGGCAGTGCCCAACCGGGGATATCGTATGATCAGCTGTCCGGATACCATTGCGTCCGGGGAGGTAGTCAGCCGTATGACTACCCGCTGGATAGGAAAGGATATCCGCTATTTCGCGCAGATTGATTCGACGAATCAGTATATAAAAAGAATAGCGGAGGAAGGTGCACCGGAGGGAATTCTGGCCATTGCGGATGAGCAGACAGCCGGCCGCGGCAGGTTAGGCCGAAGCTGGAGTACTCCGCCGAAAACGGCTGTTGCCATGTCACTGCTGCTGCGTCCGACAATTCCGGTGGAGAGAATTTCCATGGTCACGCTGATCATGGGGCTGGCGATCTCGCAAGGCTGCCGTGAACTGTATCCTGCCCTGGATGTCGGCATTAAATGGCCCAATGATGCGGTTGTCAATGGAAAAAAGATCAGCGGAACATTGACAGAAATGTCAACAGATATGGAATCGGTGCTGTACATTGTGGTTGGTACGGGCATCAATGTGAATGTAAAAACGTTTCCGGAAGAAATACGGGAGACGGCGACGTCCATTGCGCTGGAACTCGGAGAGGACCAGAACCGGGCACAGTTGATTGCTGTAATCATGAAGCATTTTGAAGACGATTATGAACGTTTCCTGAAAACCCAGGATCTTTCGCTGCTGATGGATGAGTACAACCGTCAGCTTCTGAACAAAGGCAGAAAGGTTCGCGTGCTGCAGCCGGGACACGAGTATACGGGGGAAGCCCTCGGTATCAATAAGATGGGAGACCTTCTGGTAAAGAAGGAGGAGGGGACGGTTGAAGCCGTATACGCCGGCGAGGTTTCCGTGAGAGGAGTTTACGGGTATGTCTGAGGAAGAAAAGGATGAAAAAGAACTAAAACTGGAAGGCGTCGGCAGCGATGAGACGGTGTTGTGTGCAGCAAGCTCCTACGATCAGAAATTTTATCTGAACCCACTTTTTTCCAAACTTCCACAGGAGATTAAGGACGATCTTAAAATTGTCAGTGTCATGTTTGTGGAGGACAACGGGGGCATCTTCCTCATGAAATTTGACAGGAACCGGAAACTGGTCATGACGACGGAAGCGAAAGAGTCGGATTATAATTATGATGATATCGGCGTTGGCATGTCCATTCGTGCCATCCAGAAGAAACGTGCCCGGATGCTGCAGGAGATTACACTGTATTACCGTGCAGTGATATGCGGGGAGACACTGGAACAGATAGAAAAGGAAGTTGAGGAAGATTTCGAATGAGCAGAAATCTCAGAATCGGGGATGTTTCGCTGAATGGAAATTTAATACTGGGTCCTATGGCAGGGGTAACTGACCTGCCATTTCGTTTGCTCTGCCGCCGCTTCGGTGCAGATCTTACGGTTACCGAGATGATAAGCGCCAGGGCGGTAACCTATCATAATAAAAATACGGAAGATCTGATGAAAACCATTCCGGAGGACCGGCCGGTCAGCCTTCAGCTGTTCGGATCCGACCCGGACATCATGGCAGAAGCCGCGCGCATGCTGGAGGATAAGCCTTTTGACATTTTCGATATTAATATGGGATGTCCGGTGCCGAAGGTAACCGGAAACGGGGAGGGCAGCGCACTGATGAAAAATCCGGATGCCATTGAAAAGATTGTGTCCGCGGTGGTGAAGGCTGTTCATAAACCGGTTACGGTGAAAATCCGGAAAGGTTATGACGAACTTCACGTGAATGCGGTGGAAGC
>ONLK01000092.1 GCA_900318615.1 uncultured Eubacteriales bacterium | reverse complement strand
CGGATTTTTGAATCGGATGTGTTCCGACGGACAGAGACATTCTGCTGATTACTCATACTCCACTCGCTTTCTAATGTTTTCCGTTTCTTTTTATTTAGCACGGTCATTATAAGACGGGGATCGTCAATTGTCAACTTATATTGATATATGGGTAACATTCATTGGTTTAAGTTCACAAAATCGTCACAGAAAGTGCAAATTTAGGACACAGGACAGCATTATAGTATAGACATCAGATGAAGCAAGACATCTGATGATAAAGTTTTTTCATATTTACTCTCTCCCTTAAAAAGGCAGGTATGGCGGTACCTGCCTTTTATTTTTTGCAATGCTTTCTGCCCTGCGCTTACAGAAAACCCTCATCTTTCGGTGTGGCCGCAAGAATGATCTTTTTTTCTCCTTCCTCCAGCTCATACAGATCCATGATGATGCTCTCAAGCTTTCCGTATAACTCCCGCCGCTCAGCGCTTTCTGCTTCCCCTTCTGACGGACATCGGATCAGCCGCTCCGTCAGACCGGTAACGGTTTCCTGAACCTTTGGTTTCGGGATCGGAATGGGGATCGACTCAAGATGGGACCGGAGCATTTTCAGTGCATTATATTTTTTCTGCCACCAGAAGGATACGGTGCGTGAGTTAAGAACGGCAAGCACATATTTCATATCGAGTCCGGGCAGGTGCGGGATCAGGATATTGGCGCTGTTGAGTGTGAACATCTGTGCTCCGTCATAGCTGAATACAGGTACCTTTCCCACAAACCTGTAAATCAGTTTTTCCCGTGCCCTGTAAAATTTCTCCGGTGCCACCTGCTGCAGCTGTTCCGGATCATAAAAAAGATACTGACCGGGCTTCTCATAGCTGAATTTTCGAAGATCACGGCCGCGCAAAACCGGAACCGTCTGTATTTCTTGTTTTCCCGGGACTGAAATAGTTCCGTACACTGCATTTTTATTAATTCCGGTAACAATGCCCAGTGCAAAGTCGGCTTTGTCTTTCAGAAAGCACACATGACCTGCCTTCTCCATACGGCAGATGATATCGTACTCTCTGTCATTGGCATTCAGGCACCAAAGCTGCTGCGCCTGCCTCGAATCCCGCGGCCGGTCTTTATTGATCCTGTATGTCCTTTTCCCGGTATGTATCCGGCATCCCCTCAGAGAATGATCCGGTCCCTTCCGTATTCCGAGAAGAACGGACGGACACTGAATGCCTGCAAACGGATCCCCAATGTAATCAGCAAAGGCAGGCGATGCGCAGGAGCGGATCCATGCCCGCAGTTTTTCATGTGATCCCACCGTCAGTACGGCTTCCGGCAGCACAAACGCGGTCATGCCTCCGTCGCACGTCATCGAAAGTGCCTTTTCCGTAAATACGTCAAAGGCTTCCGCCCGGTTCGAAGATACGCACGCATAATGTTCCGCCAGCCATTTTTTATCCTGCGGAGAGGTGAAATTTCTCCAGGGCGGATTACCCACAATCAGCCGGCAGAAGTGAAGAGCTTCCGGAAGTTCCGGTTCCTCCCGGATAAAATCGCAAAGGAGCAGATGCGTGTACAAAAAACCGGGGTCACGGACGTTGTTCAGGAACAGATTAATCCTGGCCAGGCAGATCGATATATCATCAATGTCTGTACCATACAGGCCGGACACATCAATCCCCCGCCTCATTAACGTCAGCAGAATATTTCCGGAGCCGCAGCAGGGATCCAGAACCGGTCCCAGGCCGCAGCAGGAATCCGGAACCGGTCCGGAATCTTCCTGAGTATGCACATCTTTCTGAAGGGATTCCCTTTCCCGGAACAGTGCGCCGCAGGAACAAATATCATCGACCAGCCTTTGCGCCACGGATACCGGCGTATAATATGCCCCGGCTGTCTTCCGGCCGGACAGACTTTTCAGTGAAAGATACGCAAAACCCAGGAAATCCTCATACGGGACAAACCGGACGGAGGCAGAAATGGCAGAAAAATCCACAGCCCCCGAAATCAATTCCGGATCTTTCCGGCATTCCTCCGTAAAATCCGGCGCAAGGCCGCCCAGGAGTTTTTGAAAGCAGAGATCATCCGCCCCCGCCTCCTTCCCTGCCTGTTTATTTTTTTCTGCCTCCGCCTGCCGGTACAAAGCTGCAGCAAACCCGGCGAGGATCTGCCGGATCTGCGTTTCCGTCAGCATCCGCTGTCCCAGGCCGGCGCACAGGCGCCGCATCAGCTGTTCATTCTCCGGAGAGTGATCGATATATCCGCGGTAGTACATACGTCCTTCGACATATTTTTTATTGCGGCGTTTCTTCAGTTTGTCCAGACGGCCGCCTTCAAGGTCCGCCTTCAAGGCCCGGATTTCCTTTTCCGAAAACCACCTTCCGCGGCCGGATTCGCCCTCCTTACTTACCGGAGAAACAATCCCGGTCCGGACCCAGTTACGCACGGATGCTGCTGAAACATCCAGAATATTCCCGGCCTCTGAAAGATCAATGATCCGATCCATATATCACACTCCCGCTCCTGAGCCCATGCTCCGTCCCGCATCAAAGCACCCCGACAGCCTGCACAGATACTATAAACGGCCATATTGTCCTTTGCAGACAACATAGCCGTCAGAATATCTGTTTTGTCATGCCCGGATCCGCATGGCTTTTCATACATGATTAAATCAGCGAGGCAACCGCAAATGTCAATGCCGCGCACACCCAGGCAATGCCGCACTGGAATAATACAATCCCCAGTGCCCACCTGTGGCCAAGCTCACGCCGGATCGAAGAAACGGCGGCTACGCACGGTGTGTACAGAAGACAGAACACCAGCAGCGAAGCAGCGCCTGCCGGCGACAGCACGGCATGAAGGCTCGCCATTGATCCAAACAGCACGTTGAGAGTAGAAACTACGCTCTCCTTGGCTGTAAAACCGCAGATAAGCGCTACCGTAATCTTCCAGTTTGCAAATCCACAGGGTCGGAAAATCGGCGTAATCAGACTGGAAATGGCCGCCAGAATACTGTTCTCCGAGTTCTGAACAATCTGAAGATGACTTCCGAAATTCTCAAGGAACCAGATGACGATGGTTGCCGTAAAAATAATGGTGAAGGCCCTGGTCAGGAAATCCCTCGCCTTATCCCACAGCAGCTGCGCCACATTTCTGGGGCTGGGAAGCCGATAATTCGGAAGTTCCATAACAAAAGGTGCTGCCTCCCCTTTGAATAGGGTTGCCTTGGAAATCTTTGCCACCAGAATGCCGATCGCGATCCCCAGAACATACAGCGCAACCATGATCAGCCCCGCATATTTCGGGAAAAACGCGGTCGCAAAAAAACCGTAAATCGGAACCTTGGCGGAGCAGCTCATGAACGGGATCAGCATCACCGTCAGCTTACGGTCACGGTCGGAAGGCAGTGTCCTGGAGGACATAACCGCCGGCACCGAACATCCAAAGCCCACCAGCATCGGCACAATGCTTCGTCCGGAAAGCCCGATCTTCCGGAGCCATTTGTCCATCACAAAGGCAATTCTGGCCATATAGCCGGTATCCTCCAGAATGGACAGGAAGAAAAACAGCGTCACAATAATCGGCAGGAAACTGAGCACCGATCCGACACCGGTAAATACTCCGTCGATCACCAGACTGTGAATCCAGGCTGTTACATGAGCGTCCGTCATGGCAGCATCCGCCATATGACTCAGGGAATCAATTCCGGACGCCAGCAGGTTCTGCAGAAACAGGCCAATGACATTAAAGGTAAGATAAAAGACCAGTCCCATAATCAGAATGAACATCGGAATAGCCGTATACCTGCCTGTGAGTACCTGGTCGATTTTGCGGCTTCGCTCGTGCTCCCTGCTTTCTTTCGGCTTCACCACCGTCGCATTGACCAGCTTCTGAATAAAGGAAAAGCGCATATCCGCGATGGCAGCCGCCCTGTCCAGCCCCCGCTCCTTTTCCATCTGAACAATAATATGTTCCACCATTTCTTTTTCGTTCTGATCCAGATTCAAAGCTTCCAGAACCCGCCGGTCGCCTTCTACCAGTTTCGTGGCGGCAAAACGCAGCGGAATCCCGGCGTTCTGCGCATGATCCTCGATCAGATGCATGATTGCATGCAGGCAGCGGTGAACAGCGCCGCCGTGATCCTCCGGACTGCAGAAGTCCTGTCGGCCCGGGCGTTCCTGATAATGCGCTACGTGCAGTGCGTGGCGCACCAGCTCGTCAATGCCTTCTCCCTTCGCCGCGGAGATCGGAACAACCGGGATGCCGAGCATGGCTTCCATATCGTTGACACGGATGGAACCGCCGTTTCCTGCCAGCTCATCCATCATGTTCAGTGCCAATACCATCGGGGTATCCAGCTCCATCAGCTGCATGGTCAGATAAAGATTTCGTTCAATATTTGTCGCGTCGACAATGTTAATGATGCCCGTCGGCTTATCTCCGATGATATACTGACGGGTTACGATTTCCTCTTCGCTGTACGGCGACATGGAATAGATGCCGGGCAGATCCGTGATTTCGGTATTGCTGTGTCCTTTAATCGCACCTGACTTCCGGTCCACCGTCACCCCGGGGAAGTTTCCGACATGCTGATTGGATCCGGTCAGCTGATTAAAGAGTGTCGTCTTGCCGCAGTTCTGGTTGCCTGCCAGCGCAAAGGTCAGCATCCGGTCATCCGGAAGCGGATGCTCATCCGCCTTCACATGATACTTTCCGCCTTCTCCAAGTCCGGGATGATCCGCATAATGGCGTGTGTCCGTCTTCATTTCGGCACCGCTCTGCCCCGTTTTCTCCGGTGCCCAG
>ONLK01000074.1:4868-11130 GCA_900318615.1 uncultured Eubacteriales bacterium | reverse complement strand
GCCTTCTCCTCTTTGCCGTCATCCATCAGAATACCTTTTCGATACTTCTTCAGAGACGCTATGGAAGCGTTCTTGCAGATATCCAGCGACTGGATCAGCCCCTGCGACTGACGATCTTCCGGTACCAGTGCGAGGCCTTCCTGAATCTGGCCGGCGATGCTGCTGATTTTCATCTTTCTTCCCTTGTAGATGACATCGCCCGTGTGTTCCGGATGCATGCCCATCAGGCATTCGAACAGTTCGCTTCGTCCGGCGCCGAGCAGACCGTAGATCCCCAGAACTTCACCCCTTTTAAGGTTCATGCTCACGTGATCCAAAGTCCATCCGCCGCCCCGCTTGGGAAGGCACAGATCCTTTATTTCCAGAATATTCTCTGCCTTTGAAAGATCAATGGAACGTTCAAAACGGTGATACTGCGTATTCTTTCCAACCATTCGCTCGACAATCCATGTCAGGTCGATATCCCTGACATCGGCATCGGCTACATATTTTCCATCCCGAAGAACTGTAACATGATCCCCAATCTGAAGAATTTCCTCCAGCCGGTGGGAAATATAAACGATGGAAATTCCATTGGCAATCAATTCTCTCATAATCCGGAACAGGACATCAACCTCTGCTGCGGACAGAGAAGATGTCGGTTCATCCATGATCAGCACTTTCAGGTCATCCTGAATAAGGTTGCGGGCGATCTCGACCATCTGCTGCTGCCCCACTCTCAAATCTCCGACCAGCGTATTCGGATCGATATCGTGCTCCAGTCTCTTCATCACCGCTTCTGCGCCTTTTCGATGTTCGTCATCGTTCAGAAACAGGCCTTTCTTCTTTTCATGTCCCATAAAGATATTCTGGTACACCGTCAGATTCGGAAAAAGGCTCAGTTCCTGATGGATAATACCGATGCCCCGCGCTCTGGCTGCATTGGTATCCTTAAAAACGACTTCCCGTCCGTTCATGTACATTTTGCCGGCGCTAGGCTGCTCGATTCCCGCAATCATTTTCATCAGGGTGGATTTCCCGGCACCGTTCTCACCGATCAGTACGTTCACCTTCCCTTTGAGAAGATCAAAGGAAACCTGGTCCAGTGCCTTTGTGCCGGGGTAAATCTTATCTATCTTTTCGCAATGGAGAACAACATTCGGGTCATCAAACATAAATGTTCCTCCTTTTATTCAATCGTCAGTTCAACAGGTACGATAATAATCGCATCCTTAGCTGCGCTCAGAGATGCGCCGCCCGTAAATGTAACCTTCTTCCCTGCCGGATCGTTATTATCCAGATCCAGAGGATCACAGATGTTGGTTACAGCCTGATTATTCAGGGATTTGGCGTATTCGGACCACTCCGTCTGGTTCGTGAAATCCTTAAATTCTCTGACCGTCTGCAGATCTCTTAAAGCTGTGCTGGTATTCGGGCCTTCGATCTGAAGACGCACCTCTTTGTCTCCAGTGTATCCATCCATAGTAAGAACAAGATAGTGTTTCGGTGAGCTTGTATTGTATTCTGCAACATCCGCCTCACCGGTTACGGCTGCTGCTTTGCCAAAATCACTGCTCAATGTGCCGGCTGCCTCAGCCGCATTTGATTTTATTTCTTCTACTACCTTGCTCCAGTCACTGCTTGACTGAGCGTCAGCTGAGAACTCGGTTTCTCCGGTATACTTTCCTTCTTCACCGATTTTGACAACGGTGCATCCTGTCAGAAGAAGGGCTGCTGCTGTTGCGGCAGCGATCAGGGAAGTCATTTTTTTCATGAGTATTCTCCTTGCCTTTACAATTTTTAAAGATAAAGGCGGCGCTTTAAGCACCGCCTTTGTCTTTACTCACACGGTGTGAGATTACAGCCTGTCACACAATGAGAAATCAGGTGTTATTTATTCCATCACTTTGCTGAAGCTTCCGTTGCACCCTCGGCTGCCGGATCCGTATAAACGAATGCGGAAAGATTGTCAACATTGTCCGCCGTGATAGCTATGCACGGGATCAGCTGCTTCTCTTCTTCCGGAGCCGTACCATTCAGGTAAGCATCCGCCTCATCAACGGCTGTCTTTGTGATAAGAGCAATCTGCTGAAGAGCAGTACCAACCATGTGTCCTTCCTTGATGTATTTGGCAGCATCATCCGAACCATCAACACCGATGATCTTGATATCATCGCGCCCTGCGTCCAGACAAGCCTGTACAGCGCCGCATGCCATCGTATCGTTTCCGCAGATGATACCTGTGATTTCAGGATTGGACTGAAGGATTGACTCTGCCTTTTCATAAGCTTCTGTCTGATCCCAGTTCGCAGACTGCTGGGCAACCATCTCAAGATCCGGATATTCATCAATCACAGAATGGAAGTTTTCGGAACGAACCTGGCAGTTCGTGTCGGACTCAAGACCGAGCAGTTCAGCATATTTGCCTTCATAATTCATGGCCTCTACCCATACTTCTGCAATAGCGGCAGCCCCCTGCGCGTTATCTGCAACCAGCTGGGCCGCTGCGATTCCGCTCTGATTAATTTCACGGTCTACCAGGAACGTCGGGATGCCCGCATCATATGCCTTCTGAACGGCTTCTACAGAAGCATCCGCGCCTGCGTTGTCACAAATGATTGCTGCAGCTCCATCCGCGATCGCTGCTTCAAAAAGCTCAAGCTGTTTGGAAGCATCATCACTATGGGATGCTGTCTTCACTTCATATCCAAGTTTCTCGCCTTCCTGCACAGCAATATTCTGAACGGTTGCGAAATACGGATTGGAAGTATCCGGAGTGATGCAGTAGATGATCTTATTGCCGCCGCCCGGAAGAAGTTCTCCGGATGCTGCACCTTCTGTTGCATTCTCCGCCATTGCCGGTCCGGCGATCGAAGCCGTGACCATAGCTGCTGCCAGAAGACCGGTAAAAATCTGCTTTTTCATGTTGAAACCCTCCTTGAAATAAAAAATTTTGTTGTTGCAATTACGTTCCGTTGGAGAAATACCCCTTTTGCCTAAGACATATTATAAACATTTTATTTGAATTTTCAATATCTCAATTTATTTATACCGTCATTTTGACTATTTTAATAAATATTAATATGTTTTATTATGCATATTAATATTCTTCATTTCCTTGATACATCTTTTTTAACGATTATATGTCTGCTTACAGGTTACTATTTATATTGTGATTATAAATTTTGAATTAAATTTTTATATAAATGATTATATATATTTTTACCAAATTAATTAAATCATGCTTTTACATGCACGCATTGACCCGCAGCACTGATTTGTTGTAATATAGTCTGAATACTTAACACTCTGACTTGTATGTGAAAGGGGACTTGAACCGATGCCTATACTGGTTCAGAACGATCTGCCGGCCAAACAGATACTGGAGGATGAAAATATATTCGTAATGGATGAGGACCGTGCTTCCATGCAGGAAATCCGACCGCTGAAGATCCTTATTCTCAATCTGATGCCGCTGAAGGAAGCCACGGAACTGGACATTCTGCGCTGTCTTTCCAATTTTCCCATTCAAACGCAGATCACCCTGATGATGACGGCAACCCACACCGCCCATCACACGGAGGCGTCTCATCTGAACAAGTTTTATGTGACCTTCAGTGAAATCAGGAATGATTATTTTGACGGAATGATTATCACCGGTGCTCCTGTTGAACAGATGGAGTTTGAGCAGGTTGAATACTGGCAGGAACTGACCGAAATCATGGCCTGGTCGCGGACTCATGTGTATTCGACGTTCCATATCTGCTGGGCTTCACAGGCGGGACTATACTTTCATCATGGAATTCGTAAGGTCCTGCTGCCTGAAAAACTCAGCGGTGTTTACCCGCAGCATGTCCTGCACCGGAAAAAAATTCTGATGCGCGGGGTGGATGACTATTTCAACGTTCCCCAGTCCCGCTACACCGGTATTGACGAGCAGGCCGTGCATCAGAATCCGGAGCTTTACGTGGTTGCTGCCAGTGAGGTAACCGGAAGCTGTGTTATTCTCGCGTATTCTTCCAGACAGATCTTCGTAACCGGCCACACAGAGTATGACCGCTACGAGCTGGATGCGGAATATCGCCGTGACGTCAGCCGCGGGCTGAACCCCTCCATTCCGGTAAACTATTATCCGAATGATGATCCCAATCAGGTGCCGAATCTGTCCTGGCGGTCCAGTTCCAACTGTATCTACACCAACTGGCTGAATCTGGTTTACCAGAATACTCCTTTTGACCTCACTAAAATTCCGCCGCTGGAAAACGACAGTTACCCGGTTACCGGTTTCGGTACCTCATGATAATCTCCGGCGTACGGCGCTGCCGGATTTCTGTTTCATTTTTTTCTGGCAATCAGAGCTTTTGCCTGCCCGCAGATTCCCTTTGAGCCAAGGCCCAGATACTCCAGCACCTCTGTGTCGGAGCCGTTCGGAACATCTTCATCCGGAATACCCATAATCTTCATTGGAACCGGATTGTTCTGCGCCAGAACCTCAGCTGTTTCACCGCCAAGGCCCCCGTAAATGCTCGCTTCCTCCACGGTCAGAATGGCGCCGGTCTTTTCTGCCAGGTCAAGAACTGCCTGCGTATCGAACGGTTTTATAGAAAACATATCCAGAACAGTTGCATGGATGCCTTCTTCCTCCAGCATCTTCGAGGCTTCCAGAGCGCGGTACACCATCTGGCCGCAGGCAATAATGCCGATATCGCTGCCGTCTCCGTGTTTTACGGCTTTGCCCCGCTCAAACTTTGTGCCTTCCGGATAAATAACCGGGACACCGCCGCGGCCGACACGGACATAGGACGGCTTCGGGTCCGCCAGCTGGCTGTCAACCAGGCTTTTCATCTGTGTCGCATCAGATGGAATGTAAACATCCAGATACGGGATCGCTCTCATCAGGGCAATATCCTGCAGAGAATGATGCGTTGCGCCGAGTGCGCCGTAGCTGATGCCGCCGCTGATGCCGATGATCATAACCGGATTGTGGGAATAGGCTGCATCTACCTTTACCTGTTCAGCAGAACGCATACTGTAAAAGCTGGCAGGTCCGATGACGAATACCTTTTTTCCCACATCTGCCATTCCTGCGGAAACCGTCACGGAATTTTGCTCGGCAATCCCCATTTCGACAAACTGGTCCGGCAGTTCTTTCGGAAAATCGCCCAGCTGGGCACTGCCTCTTGAATCGGTAGCGACTACAATGATATCTTTATCTTTCTTCGCTTCTTCAAGAACCTTCTTTGAGAATGCACCCCTTAATGTCGCTTTTTCCATGATTATTCCAGCCCCTTTCTGTACTCATCCAGGTCTTTCTTCATCTGTTCATACTGTTCCACGGTAGGTGTCTTGTGATGCCAGGACGCCTGATTTTCGGCGCAGTACAGGCCTTTGCCCTTGACGGTATGGGATATAATGCAGGTAGGCCTGTCTTCCGTCCGGTTCTCCAGTGCCGCGCGGATCTGATCATGGTCATGTCCGTCAATTTCAATGACATTAAATCCGAAGGCTGCTGCCTTGTCATGAAGATTTTCCAGCGGCATAACGTCCTCGGTATCCCCGCTGATCTGCAGATGGTTGCGGTCGATAATCCAGGTGAGGTTGGTCAATTTGAATTTTGCGGCGCTCATAGCAGCTTCCCAGTTGCTGCCCTCCGCCAGCTCCCCGTCTCCGGTCATAACAAATACGCGGTTGGGCTTATGATCCATTTTCAGGGCCAGCGCCATACCGGTTGCAAGGCCAAGGCCATGTCCCAGGGATCCTGTATTTGCCTCCACTCCCGGAACCTTTTTGGTCGGATGTCCTCCCAGCAAAGCTCCTGTTTTCCCATACTGTTCCAGAGCGTCCTGTGAAAGAATACCCATATCATTCAAAATTGCATAAAGTGCTTCCGCCGAATGTCCTTTGCTGAGAACAAAGTAATCCCTTCCTTCCCATTTCGGGTTCTTCGGATCAAATTTCATATAATCATAAAGATTTACAAGGACATCTGTTTCGGAAAGATCGCCGCCGATATGGCCGCCATTACCTCTGATGATGATTTCGACTGTCTTCTGACGGATATCCGCAGCCTTAAGCATTAATTCTTTTTTCTTTTCTGCCGTCAAGCACATAGCACCCTCCCTATCCATTAAATTCCTGGTTTAATTCCGGTTGTATCCGTTTGTTTCTTTCTCATCCAATGATATGAGTGCCAAAAGTACCTTTTGCCACTCATTTATGATTACGCGTGGTTTCGTTGCTCCGCAACTCCCACCACGCTGCCACATTCGGCATTCTCGTGACG
>ONLK01000074.1:0-4833 GCA_900318615.1 uncultured Eubacteriales bacterium | reverse complement strand
CCACTCGCATGCAAGCATGCGTGGCGGCGGACTTTTGACACTGTAATCATCCAATCAATTTCAGCCAATCAGCTTCCGGATGGCCTCCTGCCAGCCTTTTTTCTTTTCGTTTCTCTTATCCTCCGCCATTTTCGGGCTGTAAACTTTATATCGGATGGAGTCAAATACCCGGTCCGAATCGTACAGACCGGCTGCAATTCCTGCCGTGAACACGGCACCGAGCACCGAAAGCTCCTCGGCATCCGGGATACGGATTGAAGATTCTGCGATGTCGCTCTGGAACTGCATCAGATAGTCATTCCTTGTCGGACCGCCGTCCACGCAGATCTCATCTATTCTCAATCCGGTATCTTTGCGCATTGCATCAATAACATCTGTAATCTGGTATGCAATACTTTCCACCGCCGCCCGGACAATTTCATTCTTTCCGGTGGTTCTGCTCATGCCATAAAGCATGGCACGCGCATCGTTGTTCCACCATGGAGCCCCGAGTCCGGAAAACGCAGGCACCAGATAGGTTTTGTCCGCCGGGTTGGCGCCGGCTGCCTCATCTGCGGTCTCGCCGGCTGACTGAATGAGCTTTACATCGTTCTTCAGCCAGCTGATCACCGCGCCGGTATAATTGATGTTCCCCTCCAGAACATAGGAAACCTTCCCTCCGATTTTCCAGGCAAGCGATGTCGAAAGGCCGTGGGTACTTGGCTTAAATTTCTCTCCGATATTCAGCATGATCGACGATCCCGTGCCATAGGTGGTTTTGATCCTGCCGCTCCTGCGGCAGTTATGTCCAAAAAGGGCTCCATGAGAATCACCGAGAACCCCCATGATCGGGATGGGTTCTTCCAGATAACCTTCCAGATCCGTAACCCCAAAGGCTGCATCCGAGTCTGTAACTTCCGGCAGACAGCCCTCCGGTATGCGAAACAGCTTAAGAAGCTCCTGATCCCAGGTCAGCGTATGCAGGTTGAAAAGCTGTGTCCGGCTGGCATTCGAATAATCCGTTCGAAAGCTCTTTCCGCCTGTCAGCCGGTAAACCACAAAGCTGTCCATGGTTCCCAGCGCCAGTGTGTGTTCCTGCACCGCTTTCCGGACTGCCGGATCATTCTGAAGCAGCCAGCTCATCTTTGCCGCCGGAAAATACGGAGACAGTTTCAAGCCTGTCCGGCTGTAAATATCATCACTGCAATGGTATGTTTCCTCCAGTTTCTCCGCCAGCCCGGCGGCCCTTGCGCACTGCCATACAATGGCCGGTGCCAGGGCGTGCCCATCTGTTAAACTCCAGGCGGCTGTCGTTTCACGCTGGTTGTCAATGCCTATGCAGCGGATCAGCCGCTTATCAACTCCGGTTTTTTCAATTACACCGCGGCAAACGCCGATCACATTTTTATAAATTTCCTCGAGGTCATGGGAAACCCAGCCCTGATCATTGACAATCTGCCTGTGAGGGAGATCGTACCTCCCGGCAATCCTTCCTGCGTCATCAACCAGGACGCCCTTTGTTCCCTGTGTACTCTGGTCAATGCCCAGTATATAAAAACGGTTCATCTGCAGCCCCTCCTGTTTCCTTCTCGCTTTCTGTTTTCATTATAGGGCTGGAATTTTCTTATGTCAACACAAAATTATCGATAAATGTTCTATTATGTTCTAATTAGAACATTTGTTAATGATATATTTGCATTTTGCCAATTAGCGCCGTATACTGTACCTGATACATGTTTCTATTAAAACATCCACGGAGATTGACAGCCTATGAACCTGACCAGACATGCCAAAATTATTGAAATTATGGAAAGGCAGAATACCATCAGCATCCGGGAGCTGGCTGAAAAGCTCAGCTGTACAGAAATGACGGTTCGCCGCAACCTGGATCAGCTGGAGGAGCAGAACCTTGTTCGACGGGAACGGGGATATGCTTATCTGCTTAAAAATGCGCGCCGGACTGACTATTATGAGGAAATTAATGAAAACGCCGCAGAGAAAAAGGAAATCGCCGGAGAAGCTCTGAAATTTTTAAGGCCGAACATGAGCATTTGCCTTGACTCCGGCACGACCATCCAGCAGCTGGTTAATCTGCTCCCGGATCACATGCCTTTGTCCGTCATCACTCCGTCGCTGACAGCCGCCATGAAGCTTTCCGGGCTGGAAATGGTGTCTGTCATGATGCCCGGCGGTTTTCTTCATCACAGCAACCTTTCACTTCTGATTGACGATCCGGAAGCAATCGGGAAATACCATGCGGATATTGCTTTCATCTCCTGCCGTTCTTTTCAAATTCCAGGCGGTTCGTTTGAGCACTCCCAGACGCTGACAAATACCAAGCGGGCACTCGCTTCCATTGCCGATAAAAAGATCCTTTTAATGGATCACACCAAATGGAATGTCCGCTCTATCTTTAACTGCATTCCCCTCCGGCAGCTCGATGTCATCATCACCGACAGCAAAACGCCCGATGAATATATTCAAAAGGTAAGGGATGCCGGCAAGGAAATTATTATAGCAGGTAAGAACTCCTGAACAGCCGTACCCTGCAGCCCGGAAAAGACGAAAAAAGCGCGTGACACATGTCCGGCGGACACATATCACACGCTTTTTTCATTCTCTAAATGCACGGGCGGTTACATCACAGCTCCTTGCCCGTCAGCATCTTGTATGCCTGCAGATATTTGGCAATCGTTCTGTCCACAATATCCTGCGGCAGCGTCCAGTTGTTGTCCGGGTTTGCTTTTAGCCAGTCGCGGGCGAACTGTTTATCAAAGGAAGGCTGGCCATGGCCCGGCTCATATTGATCGGCCGGCCAGAAGCGGCTTGAATCCGGTGTGAGCATCTCATCACCCAGCACGATATTTCCTTCGTCATCCAGGCCGAATTCAAACTTGGTATCCGCAATTATTATCCCTCTGGAGGCTGCATAATCCGCGCATTTCTTATACAGGGCAAGGGTCAGATCGCGGCACTTTTGTGCATATTCCTGCCCTCTCCCCGGGAAATGCTTCTCCAGATAGTCTATGGACTGTTCATAGGAAATGTTTTCGTCGTGTTCTCCGATTTCCGCCTTGGTGGATGGTGTGAAAATCGGTTCCGGCAGTTTTTCGGATTCTTTCAGCCCTTCCGGCAGCTTAATTCCGCAGACCGTTCCGTTTTTCTGATAGCTGGCCCAGCCGCTGCCTGTGATATACCCGCGCACAATGCACTCCAGCGGGATCATGTGGAGTTTGCGGCAAAGCATGCTGTTCCCGTCAAATTCCGGTTTATGGAAAAATTCCGGCATATCGCTGACGTCCACGGAAATCATATGGTTCGGAACCAGATCTTTGGTCATATCAAACCAGAATCTGGACATTTGCGTCAGCACCCTTCCCTTGTTCGTTACCTTGTTGTGAAGGATAACATCAAAGCAGCTGATGCGGTCCGTAGCTACCATAACGAGGCTGTCTCCGTTATCGTAAATTTCGCGGACCTTCCCCTCTTTGATCGGTTTTAATACTTCAGAACTCATACCCAATACCTGCCTTTCTGACACTCACAAAAAATCAGTTTCAAGCCTCTATCAGTAAAGCAGATTTCAAAAGGGTTGTAAACCGGTTTTTTAGAACGACTTTAATGAAAATTTAATAGTTTATGCCATGTAAACATTTTATTATAATAGAGGCGTCAGAAACCAATATTTTAGAAATATCTGAGGAGATGATACCGTTGGAGACAAATTCTACAGCGCTCTTTAATGAGACAATGACCCGTCTTCTTAATGACGGGAACGTATTAAAGATGCAGCAATTTGGTCAGCATCACGGCAACAATACATTACAGCACTGCATCAATGTTGCCAGGTACAGTTTTTACCTGGCTCAGACCTGGAACTGGAAAATCGATGAGGTATCGCTGGCAACCGGAGCCATGCTTCACGATTACTACCTCTACTGTACGAAGGACATGACGATCAGCGCTTTCCGGCATGGGGTAGGGCACCCGAAGACAGCGTACACCAACGCTTCCAAAGTCTGGGAGCTTAACACCAAGGAAAAGAACATTATTCTGAGCCACATGTGGCCGCTGACACCTTTCAGCTTTCCGCATTCAAAGGAAGCTTTTCTTGTTACCGTGGCGGACAAATACTGCGCAGTTCGTGAATTTTCCGCATCGAGGGATGAAAAGGCAATTGATCCATATGAGCACACGGCATGGATGGCTTCCTTCATCAAGCGAACACTGAAAGGAATGCCGGCATGATTATTCTGACGTATCTGATTGACCTTTTCACCAGCCCGATTTTTCTTTCGACTGTCTTAAGCTGGGCTATGGCACAGCTGGTTAAATATCTCCTGCTTCGCAAAAAAAGCAGTGATATGACGGCCATGCTTCAGGGCGGCGGTATGCCAAGTTCACATACAGCTACTGTCACCGGTCTGGCCGTTTCCACGATGATTGTATGCGGTACCGGCGGTTTTGAATTTACCATGGCTCTGTTTTTTCAGATTATCGTTATCTTCGATGCACTGAACGTCCGTTACCAATGCGGTCAGATTGGAAAACTGTTAAATCACGAATCGGAAACCAGAAATGACAGCGATCCCTGTCTCAGGGAAGTTCGGAAACACCCTTTCAAGGAAAGCATGGGACACACGCTTCCGGAAGTTATTGTCGGCTTCTTTGTCGGGTTTATCGTTGCAATCATTGTCACCAATCTGGTCTGCTTTCTGAAAGGCTGAAACCGGAACAGGGCTGCACGCCATTATGTATATGTGCAGCACAGGCGGCTGTACGGATTTTGTTCCGTACAGCCGCCCTTTTATTCTCATTTGCATTATTCATTTGCTTTATTCATTTGCTTTATTC
>ONLK01000073.1 GCA_900318615.1 uncultured Eubacteriales bacterium | reverse complement strand
TGTCCCCGGACGAAGGAGAGGTGGACCTTTGCGGAACGAATGTTACAACGCTTCCCGCAGGAAAATGGACAAAGCTGCGCAAAGAACAGATTGGTTTCATTTTTCAAAGTCACCAGCTTCTGCCGTACCTGAAAGCCGGCGAGCAGCTCTCGGTGCTGCTGAAAACAAACCGCACCGAGGTGCAGCAGCTTTTCAGTGAACTTGGAATTGAGAATATCATTGACCAGTATCCGGCAAAGCTTTCCGGAGGAGAGCGGCAGCGCGTTGCCATCGCGAGGGCATTCGCGACGGATGCAAAGCTGATTCTGGCGGACGAACCAACGGCTTCTCTGGATTCCGAGCGTGGCAGACACGCGGTCGAAATGATCCGGATGGAAGTTCACAGACGCGGGAAAGCAGCTGTTATGGTCACACACGATGAACGTGTATTGGATCTGACAGACACCATCTATCGGATGGAAGACGGAAAGCTCAGGGCAGTCTGAACGCTGACTGCAAAACTTCCAGACTTTTTCTTTTTCTAAAAATGGGGAGGGTATCTATATAGGAAAGAGTGCTTGAACCGTTATTCGGAAGGCGGGTATATCAGAGGGGACCGTTTTCAGGCTGTATATTGATTTTTATTTGGATAATGTGTTAGTATAATCAAGAAGGCAATGAGCATAAGGACCATATTGTGAGCGGTAATTGTCATGTTCGCGGTCATTTTAAATGGATTTGCCGTTAATTAAAAATAGCACAGGAGTTCGAGAGATTAAAATGTAATTCGAAGGATATAAATGTGCTGAATATCCATGAGGGAGGAAAGTTGAAGTATGGGCAGATTAACGGGTAAAACAGCCATTATCACCGGCGCCGGGCAGGGCCTGGGACTTGCGATTGCGGAGCTTTTCGCAAAGGAAGGAGCGAATGTCGTAGGGACCGGACGTCATGTTGAAAAGGTTCAGAAGGCATTCGACGCTGTGAAGGCAGAGCATCCTGAATATGAGATGACGGCCATGCAGCACGATGTTGCCAGCAAGGAAGAGTGGACAAAAGTTGCAGCAGATACCGCAGAAAAATATGGCGGCATTAATATTGTTGTAAACAATGCAGCCATTATGGCAATGAAGGGCATACTGGATGCTTCTGCTGAAGAATTCATCAGCGTCTTTAAGACAAATTGCCTGTCCGTTCTGCTGAGTGTGCAGGCTGTTGTTCCTTATATGGAGAAGGCAGGCAGCGGCTCCATTGTGAACATAGACTCCATTGGTGGTCTGACCAGCGGCGACGCTGACGGCGGCGATGCGACCTACAGCGCATCCAAGGGCGGTACACGGGCATTGACAAAGAATGCGGCCATCCAGCTGGCATCGAAGGGTATCCGTGTCAATACGATTCATCCGGGAGGCATTCTCACTCCGATGCTTAAAAGTGTCTATGATGTCACCCCTGCTCTGTGGGATCGTGTCAAAGAAACCTGCCCGCTGCCGCCGCATGTTTCTGATCCGATTGATATTGCATACGGTGCTCTGTTCCTTGCATCCGACGAATCGCGTACGGTTACCGGCGCTGAACTTGTGATGGACTGCGGCTATATGGCACATTGATCAGAAATAGGTAAGAACATATTCCATTCTGATAAGCGGGGCTGCGGCAATATGCTGCGGCTCCATATTTTTTCGTAAAATGCAGGTGCGATATTCTGCAAAGTATGTACGTTAGATGAGGACGAGGCGATAAAAATGGATTACGAATCAGCAGCGAACTACTGGGTAGAGAAGGATCAGGTTTCTGTCAGGATGGACAGAAAGGACCTGATGAAAGCGATTGAAGCATTCATCTGTAAGCACAGGGTATGCGCATTTGCGGCAGCAGCGGGTGATTTCGTCCGCAATACTCCGCTTGAATTTAATTACGTTGACGGAAGCTTCTATATGTTTTCTGAAGGCGGATTAAAGTTCAGGGCACTTAAGGAAAACAAGCATGTCTGCCTGGCGATCTATGAGGAGAATGTTCAGTTCGGGCAGCTTGCCGGTCTGCAGGTAACAGGCATGGCAGAGATGATCGAACCATGGTCGGAGGAGTACCTGAAATTGGTCAATTACAGGAAGATTCCGGTGGAGGCATTGAAAAAACTGCCGCATCCTATGAACCTGATCAAGGTGGTGCCGAAGGTTTACGATTTCCTGAATTCGGATTTAAAGAAAGAAGGTTTCGGATCCAGACAGCAGCTGATCATGCAATAATTTCCGGAGGTATAAATTATGTTATGGCTTGTAATGGCGGTACTGTCCGCACTTTTCGCTGGTTTGACATCCATTCTCGCAAAATGCGGCATTAAAAAGACCGATTCCGACGTGGCTACGGCGCTGCGAACCATTGTTGTACTCCTGTTTTCATGGGTGATGGTATTTGTTGTCGGTTCAGCAGGGGGAATTACGGAGATCAGCAGTAAATCGCTGATATTCATCATTCTTTCCGGCATTGCGACCGGTGCATCCTGGATTTGCTATTTCAAAGCGCTTTCCATGGGAGATGTGAATAAGGTTGTGCCGATCGATAAATCAAGTACGATACTTACCGTACTTCTTGCCATTATCCTGTTTGGCGAGACGAAGAACCTGAAGGTAAAACTGATATGTACAGCCCTGCTTGCAGCCGGCGTCTTTCTGATGATCGAGAAAAAGAACTCCGGAGAGAAGCACGTGAAGCGTGCGTGGTTTCCATATGCGGTCGGTTCGGCTGTATTTGCGGCACTTACATCGATCCTGGCAAAGATCGGAATTGAAGGGGTTGAATCCAACCTCGGGACTGCAATACGTACCGGCGTTGTGCTGATCATGGCGTGGCTGATCGTATTTATTAAAGGAAAACAAACGCAGCTTAAGAACCTGGATAAAAAGGAACTTGGATTTATAGGCCTTTCCGGTCTTGCGACCGGAGGCTCCTGGCTGTGCTATTACTACGCAATCCAGAACGGCGTTGTCAGTGTGGTGGTTCCAATTGACAAGCTGAGTATCGTGGTTTCAATCATATTCTCCCGGATTGTATTTAAGGAAAAACTGAGCCGAAAAGCGCTGCTCGGGCTGTGTCTGATGGTAATCGGAACTGTACTGATGGCTTTGTTTACGTGAAATATTATGATTGTAATTTCAGGGATCATGTGTTATGTTGAAAAAAGCAAAATGAAGGGCGCACGAATAGTGTGTGGGTGAGGAAATGAAGAATAGATAATTTAATTTGGTGGACGCGAACAAAAATAACCTGGCCTGAAAGGGTCTGTTTGTGTATGCCGGATTGGATTATCGTATTCATTTTGAAGCCACTGTGAAGTGTCGTTCTCTTTCGGCATATATTGGGTTTTCATTTGTACGAGTAATCTGCTTCCGGTGTGGAGCAGATTTTTTTTGTGCCATTTGAGAGATCGGAGGTGACAGACATGGCACAGATACAGGTGACGGACCTGACATTTTCCTACGACGGAAGTTCGGATGATGTTTTTAAAGATGTGTCTTTCAGTATTGATACGGATTGGAAGCTTGGGTTGATCGGAAGAAATGGGAGGGGAAAGACAACCCTGCTAAACCTTTTTATGGGAAAATACGATTACCGGGGCAGTATCAAGGCAGGTACCTGCTTCGATTATTTTCCGTATCAGGTATGTGATTCAGAGTTAACAAAAAATGCGGCGGATCTCATAGAGAGATGGAAACCGCAGGTAGAACTGTGGCAGGCACTGCAGCTGCTGACCGGGAGGACATATTACAGCATTATGCATATTTCGGAACGGAACATTTTTTCGCCGGGGATAAATTCGGCGGAACCGGCGTGACTCTGGGCCAGGGAACGGACTGATTTCAGGCCGATTCCTTCCTCGTTCCGTTTTCTGGAGATAAAATGGCCGTTTTTAACCTGGAAGATGCCATCATAGCTGTTATCCATGGATATGAACAGCAGGCCGCCGTGAATCCTGGCTTTCAGCAGAATATATTTATCACCGTCCTTCATCCGCCGGCAGGCTTCTTCCGCATTTTCCAGCAGATTGCCGAGAATTACACACAGGTGGGAATCGCTGATATGAGGATTGACCGCAGGGATCTGCACGTCTATTTTCATGCGGATGTGATCCCCCTGAGCTATAGCGGCGTAATAACTGATCACAGCGTTGACGGTGCTGTTCTCACAATAGCGCGAGAACCGGTTTACCGGGATCGAATCCTCCAGGGAGTCAATGTAGGAAGCGGCTTCCTGTGTCTGACCCGATTCCAGGAGCTGACGGAGAAAGCGCAGGTGATGACGCAGATCATGACTCTGCCTGCGGACTTCTGACTCGTAGACGGTGAGGACATGCCCTCTTTCCTTCTGCACCTCTATGGAATGCTCCAGCAGTTCCATGTCATGGGCCAGCACCAGGTTCTGGTAGCTAAGACGCATGGTCCGGCGCATCGCCACGCAGCCAAAGGCGATGATAAGCAGAGCGAAGAGCTGCAGACCGACCTGGAAAAAAACAGAAACCTGGTCGGTGAAAACCACATAATAATTGACCAGCTCCAGCAAAGCAGCAACCGCGAGCGCCAGAATGGCAAGAAACATAGCCCGGGCAGATTTATTCTGTCGGAAAATGGCCAGGTACAGCATATAAAATGCCATAAAGACCAGCACAGACGGCAAAAGTACATGGAACAGGTATACGCTCCGGGTAAAGGGGACAAGACCGGACAACTGGAGAAACAGCGAGAGGATAACCGCCGCTTCCAGAAAATACCGGAGCAGCCGCAGCGGGAGCGAGTTTTCTGTCTGGGTGAATTTCTGTGTAAAAAAAATCAGTGGCAGAAGCATGGTGTACATGCCGACAAAGGACAGGATGTACAGCAGTGACGGCCGGTGAGTCAGGTATACGCTCAGAGCATTCTCCGAGAATTCCCAGATACCCGCCGAAAGCACCAGAAGTCCCGGAAGCGTCAGTATCATTCCATGCCGTTCAAAGGAGAGGAAGAACAGGGACATCATGCACAGGATGATGCCCGCGATAATAAACAGCAGGGAGGAAAGCTCAGAAAAACCGTAACGGCGGAACAGATATCGGAGTACCGCATCGCCGGAGCCTATGACCATGGGATGCAAAATCAGGGAGGATCGTGATTTTGGCGAGGTATAGACCAGACGGATGCGCAGAGGACGGACGGAGGACTGAGCCGGCAGCTTCACCGAGAAGGCGGCGGTTGGCGGATCAATCATAAAGGACGGCCAGGAGCCGGGGGTGCCGTAGCTGTAGATCAGAACGTCATCTGCGTAGATTTTGACCGGAGAGTATACCGGGTTTAAAAACAGCATGTTTGAGCCGTCACTGCGGGTTTCAAATTCAACAGTGACGGTGGTTTGGTGGGGAAGCGCCTTTATGGTTTCGGGCAGCGTGATGGTCTGGCTGGCTGCAGAGGGTGAAGTCCCGATTTTTACGTTAACCTTCAGGACACGTACCCAGTTGTTCTGCTGGACAATGCCGTTGCTGCGGGGAAAACTTCTCACCTGAAAGAGGAGCAGTGCCACAAGAGAAGCAAATGCACACAGAAAGAGACGGATCTCCGGCAGGAAGGGATGGCGCTGTCCGTGCAAATGGTTATCCTGCCGGGACGCAGAGCTGCCGCTTTTTTTGCGGATAGAAGGCAGTAACTGCCGAAAGGAAGGTTTGTTCATGGCTGATCCTCTCTCATCTGTGCAAATATAAAACTTCGGAAGGCTTCAGCCGCCTCGCGGGAACTTTGCCTTCGGACATAGACGACGCCTCCTTCGCTCATGTCAAAGACATTGAGATCCTTATTAAAAGAGTGTACATGGGACAGATTCACAAGAAAGCTTTTGTGACAGCGGAAAAAAGGCGGGCAGGGAACGGATCTTTCCAGTTCGTCCAGACGCCCCCGGACATTGATCTGCCTTCCGCCGGTCAGATGATAGAAGAGGGTGTGATTGTTCTGCTCCACATAGCGGATCTGGCGGAAAGGAAGCACATGCTCCTGTCCCTCCAGACGCACCGTCAGAGCGGGGAGATTTTTCTTCAGTTTATCAGCCGTATTCAGAAGTTCCTGCACGTCTGCTTTCTTCAGCGGCTTGACAAGATAGCGGATTACATGAAACTGATAGCCCTCCAGAGCGTGTTCCAGACTGGTGGTTATGAAAGCCACCGGGACATCCATGTCCATCCGCCGGATATTGGCCACCGTGTCGACGCCTCCCATACCCTCCATATAAATGTCCAGCAAAATAAGATCATATTTTCCGGGATAGAAGGAATTGAGCAGCGCACTGCCCTCGCCGAAATAATCCGGCTCCGCTTTCTGACCGCATTCATCCAGCAGATGTCTCAGTGCCTGATATTCTGTCCATTCATCTTCGCAGATTGCGATGTTCAAATCCATCTGTATGTCGGCTCCTTCCTTGTGTCATAAGCCCTCAGGGGCGGGATCAATCGACGCTGCTTTTGTC
>ONLK01000072.1:8183-16851 GCA_900318615.1 uncultured Eubacteriales bacterium | reverse complement strand
TGGAGATTGCCTGTATTCACTGCCATTGGAAAAAGGCAGTAATGAAATTAAAATGACGTACAAGCTTCCCGGTTTAAGACCAGGCATCCTGATATCGGCGGTCGCCATGTTCCTGATAATGATAAATATCCTGACAGAGAAAAGGCACAAAGTGGCTGTTCTTAAATAGTATTGTTGCTTCCGGTCAACGAGGAAGCAGTTCTGCGTGTCCGCTGAATTAGCATCTCAAGTGCAGAAAGAAAGGGGAAAATATGGAAAAATTCGCCAAAATGATTGTTGACAGAGATTATAAGATTTCCGAGATCGATAAGCGTATTTACGGCTCTTTCATTGAGCATTTGGGGAGGGCTGTCTACACCGGTATTTATCAGCCGGGGCATGAAACGGCCGATGAGGATGGTTTCCGCCAGGATGTCATAGACCTTGTAAGAGAATTGCAGGTGCCAGTTATTCGTTATCCGGGCGGTAACTTTGTTTCTTCCTTCAACTGGGAAGACAGCGTAGGTCCGGTAAATCAGAGACCGCACAGACTGGATCTTGCCTGGCGTTCACTTGAAACCAACGAAGTGGGACTTGGAGAGTTCTCCCGGTGGGCTGGAAAAGTGGGTGCTGATGTAATGATGGCCGTCAATCTGGGAACCCGGGGCGTGGCAGACGCTTGCAATCTGCTTGAATACTGCAATATAGATTCAGGGTCCAGATACTCTGATTTGAGAATTTCTCATGGGGCGAGGGATCCCTATCGTATTAAAACCTGGTGCCTGGGCAATGAGATGGACGGACCATGGCAGATCGGAGCCAGGACGATGACAGAATACGGACGGCTGGCGTGTGAGACAGCCAAGGCAATGAAGCAGATGGATCCGGACATTGAATTGGTTTCATGCGGATCCTCCAATCCGCAGATGCCGACCTACCCTCAGTGGGAAGCAGTTACGCTTGAAAATACCTATGATTACGTGGATTATATCTCTATGCATGAGTATTTCGGCAATCCGACCGGTGATACCGCCAATTTTCTGGCATCCTCCCTGGAGATGGATCATTTCATCCGCACTGTCATTGCCGTGTGCGATTTCGTGAAAGCCAAAAAGAGAGGTACCAAAGATATCAATCTCAGCTTCGATGAGTGGAACGTATGGTTTCACTCCAACGAGAAAGACAACGAGTTTATGCGGGAGCATCCCTGGCAGCAGGCACCGTCCCTGCTGGAAGATAATTATACCTTTGAGGATGCGCTGGTGGTGGGGCTCCTTCTGATGACACTGATGAGGCATTCGGATCGGGTGAAGATTGCATGCCTTGCACAGCTGGTAAACGTGATTGCGCCGATTATGACACAGAAGGATGGCACAGCGTGGAAGCAGACGATTTACTATCCGTATCAGCACGCTTCCGTTTATGGCAGAGGTATCGCCCTGGAGCCGGTATTCACATCTTCCAGACATGACACCCATGACTACACGGACGTGACCGATGTGGAGACAGCTGCTGTATGGAATCCGGAGAAGGAAGAGCTGACTATTTTCGCGGTTAACCGGGATCTGAAGGAAGATATTACGCTGACCACGGACATCGGAAGCTTTGAAGGCTATAAACTTCTGGAGCATATCGTTATGGAAAGCCGTGATCTGAAAGCGGTCAACAGTGCCCGGAAACAAAATGTAAAACCGGTGGACGCCAATGACCGCACCAGGGTAGACGGACGGCAGGTGACAAGCCGCCTGGGAAAAGCATCCTGGAATGTAATTCGCCTGAAAAAATAAGAGCCGCATTGATATTATGCTGCTTTTCCCGCGAATGTCAAAGGCTGTATTTAAATTGCGGCTGCGGCGGGAAAGCTGGATATCAATCCTTCCCGAACAGGTCCCGGGTGTATACCTTGTTTTTTACATCATCCAGTACTTTATCATACCGGTTGGCGATAATGCAGCTGCTTTGTTCCTTGAATTTCTTCAGGTCATTGACAACCCTGGAGCCGAAGAAGGTGGAGCCGTCGGGGAGGGTTGGTTCGTAGATGATGACAGTGGGGCCCTGGGCCTTGATGCGCTTCATGACTCCCTGAATGGAGGAGTGCCGGAAATTGTCGGAGTTTGATTTCATGGTCAGGCGGAACACGCCGATCGTGCATGGTTTCTCATCTCCATCGTTGCAGGCGCTGCGGACGGAATAACTGTAATAGCCGGCTTTGCGCAGGACGCGGTCGGCGATGAAGTCTTTGCGGGTACGGTTGCTTTCCACAATGGCACTGATCATGTTCTGCGGCACACTGTCATAGTTGGCAAGCAGCTGCTTCGTGTCCTTGGGCAGGCAGTATCCGCCGTAGCCAAAGCTTGGATTGTTGTACTGCGTGCCGATCCGCGGATCCAGGCAGACGCCATCGATAATCTCTTTTGTATTCAAACCTTTTATTTCGGCGTAGGTATCCAGCTCGTTAAAGAAAGAAACACGAAGAGCCAGATACGTATTTGCGAACAGTTTGACGGCTTCCGCTTCCGTAAAGCCCATAAACAAAGTGTCAATATTTTCCTTTAGTGCCCCTTCCTGAAGAAGAGCGGCAAAATGATGCGAAGCTCTTACAACGTCCGGATCATCCGGATCGGTAGAGACAATGATGCGGCTCGGGAAGAGGTTATCGTAAAGCGCCTTTGATTCGCGCAGAAATTCCGGGCTGAAAATGATGTTCCGGGTGTGGTATTTTTCCCGAATCTTCCGGGTGTAGCCGACCGGGATGGTGGATTTGATGACAATAATCGCCCTGGGATTAACGTTTAGCACAAGTTCAATTACAGCTTCCACGGCAGAAGTGTCGAACTGGTTGGTGGAACTGTCGTAGTTTGTCGGTGTGGCGACAATGACAAAATCCGCCGCCCGGTAAGCCGTCTTCCCGTCGGTAGTGGCCGTTAAATCCAGCTTCTTTTCAGCCAGATATTTTTCAATATATTCATCGTGTATCGGAGACTTGCGGTTGTTGATCATATCTACCTTCTCCGGAACAATATCCACCGCCGTCACATGATGATGCTGGGAGAGCAGAACGGCCAGAGAAAGTCCTACATACCCCGTACCGGCAACTGCGATATTCGCCGGAGTATTTACCGGAGGATTTACCGGAAAAACTTTGTTATCCGGAGTATTCCCGGAAGGAGCGGGGGTATCATTGACAAAAAAGGAAGAAGGCTCCAGTCCCAGAGCATTGCATAAATCATCCAGCTGTGCGATGGAGGGTATATATTTCCCGGACTCCAGCCGGCTGATCATCGCCCGGTTCATACCGGCGGCATTTGCAAGCTGCTGCTGGGACATTCTCTTTTTTTTACGCGCAAAAACAACCTCAGACTGTAACCTGTGTATAGAAAATTTCTTCATGTCAGTAAAACCTCATAAGAACAAATAGTTATTTATCATAACAATACATCGAGTATACAGCTCAGATACGGAACTGTAAATGGCTTAAAACGGAGAAACGGATAAACCACAATGCCGGTACAGCGTGTCATTTAACACATCATTGATACTTGCTCTCCCGTAAAAAATAGGGTACCTTTAACACGGGTTTATCTGAAAGCAGAATATCAGGATCAGGTAAGGAGTGTGCTGACGTTGAAAAGTGAGAATAAAAGCTGTGTGATTTTGATTGGTATGCCGGGGGTCGGCAAGAGCACGGCAGGTGTAGTGCTGGCCAAGAGGCTGGGATATCGTTTTATCGATTCAGATTTGCTGATTCAGGAGCGGGAGGGTAGACTGCTGTCTGAAATTATTGACCGGGACGGAATCGACGGGTTTCTGGCCATTGAGAATTCAGTTAACAGTCAGATCCGGGCGGAGCGGTGTGTGATCGCAACGGGCGGGAGCGCTGTTTACGGTAAAAATGCCATGGAACATCTGGGTGAAATCGGAACCATTGTCTATCTGAAACAGTCGTACAAAAATATAGAAAAGCGGGTCGGAAACCTGAAAGGCCGCGGGGTAGCCGTCCGCAGCGGACAGACACTGAAAGATCTGTACAATGAACGCTGTCCGCTTTATGAAAAATACGCGCAAATCATTGTAGACTCGGAAGGGCTCACCCTGGCGGAAACAGTAGAGATCATAGAGGCCAGACTGAGGGAGCAGTAAGCTAAGCTGGTATGAAAAAGGCTGCCGCATCAGGAATGCAATCCCTGACGCGGCAGCCTGCGGCTTATGATCTTATAATCATGTATCGATTTATTGTTTTATCTGATTGCGGCTGTCTTCCATTCCCCGTACAGCGGGTTTTGAATTATTCCGGATTTCGAATTATTCTCCGAAGTAACGATCCAGCAGACCCTTGAAAGCACGGCCGTGTCGGGCTTCATCCTTAGCCATCTCATGAACAGTATCATGGATTGCATCAAGGTTGGCTTTCTTTGCTCTCATAGCAGTGTCAAGCTTGCCTGAGCAAGCGCCAGCCTCAGCGGCGACTCTCATCTCAAGGTTCTTTTTGGTGCTTGAGGTAACTACTTCGCCGAGCATTTCAGCAAATCTGGATGCATGATCTGCTTCCTCGTTTGCGATTCTCTGATAGGTAAGGCCGATTTCCGGATATCCTTCGCGGAATGCAACTCTCGCCATTGCCAGATACATACCAACTTCAGAGCACTCTCCGTTGAAATTGTCGCGCAGATCTTTAACAATGTCGGCCGGAACACCTTCGGTGATTCCTACTTCATGATCGCATGCGAAAGTAACTTCGCCTTCCGCCTCTGGCTCTTCCTGTTTGATAAATTTAGATGCGGGAGCTCCGCAGATCGGACATACATAACCGTCCGGAAGTTTGTCGCCTTCATAAACATAACCGCATACGCCGCATACCCATTTTGTCATAGTATTGATCTCCTTTGTAATAAATGAATTATATATAGAGTTTATGTGCTGCAGGCTTTATGCCTGTCTGCTGCTGTTGCTTAGCCGGAAGCCGCCTGGTTTTCATCTGCAAGACAGCTTTCGCAGATCCCTTCATAAGTGGTTGAATGGAAGAGGATTTTTCCACCTGTTTTCTGCCCGGCGGCATTGTCCATATCCGGGTTATACTCGTCAGGATAATCAACTACCTGTCCGCAGCGGACACAGTGAAAGTGATCATGCGGAACCGGATTGCCGTCATAACAGCTCCAGCCCGGACCCTCAATCTTCTGAATGAGCCCCTGCTGTGTGAACAGGTTCAGATTTCGGTAAATGGTGGCCAGTCCGACCCTCGGGTCTTCCTGTCGGACACTCTGAAAAATTTCTTCGGCTGTCAGATGAATGCCCTTACCGCTAACCGCTTTTAAAATCAATTCCTTCTGGTGTGTATTTCTTCTATCCATAACATTTCCTTATTGAGAACTGTTATCATTATGCCACGCCCTGAAGAAAACGTCAACAGGTAAATGAAAATTTTTTTAAATTTATGCTGAGAAATCAGGTGATATGGGTATCAAAAGTACCTTTTGCCACCTATTTATGTTTACTTTATGATTACACGTGGTTTCGCTGCTTCGAAGCTTTCACCACGCTGCCGCATGAGAAATTTTCGAGTCGCTTGCGCGCCACTTCACGTCTCATGAGGGACGTGTCAATAGTCCTCCACCACCAGGATGCAGGCGTGCGTGGCGGTGGACTTTTGACACTATTATCCTCAGGTTCCTGAAATAAAACTTCTAAGCTCCGGCAGTATGCGTTTTGCTTTCGTGCGGCCAAGCTGATATACGCGTTCCAGCTCGGCCGGATCGTTTTCCGTTTTGCCGATGTTCAGTGCCTCGTCGGGGCGAATGACGAAGAGATTTCCTTTTTTTTCTTCAGCACAGATGTAGTCCAGCGTGTCGTTGTAACGTTTCGCGCGGGTTTTCATATCATAGGCGATGGCCGGATAGCGGTGCAGCATCAGGTTCATCAGAGGCTGCAGGGCAGATGCTTTCTTACGGTATTCGGCCGGCTGCGTCAGGATTACAGCAATGCGGTCATATTTTTGCTGTTCCATAAAATGGACCGGTATGGAATCGGAGATGCCGCCGTCCAGATATTTCTTTCCGTCGATTGGAACCGGCTTTGACACGATGGGCATGGATGCGGAGGCGCGCATCCACAGCAGATCCTTCCTGCCGCCGTCGGTGCATTTGTAATAGACAGGCTCCCCGGTTTCGACATCGGTGGCTACCATATAGAAGACCAGAGGATTGGAAGCAAAAGTATCTGTGTCGAATTTATCCAGTTCATCAGGCAGCAGGCGATAGCAAAAATCAGCATCGTAGATATCTCCGGTTTTTAAAACCGATTTGAAACTGCCGTATCTCCAATCCCTGCAGTACTTTTTATTATAGCGGATGGCACGTCCGATCTGGTGTGATTTCAGATTGCACCCGAATGTGGCACCTGCGGAAACGCCGACCGCTCCGTCAAAATGAATGTTCTGTTCCATGAAAACATCGGTGACGCCGGCGGTAAACATACCGCGCATGATTCTGAAGATTTTTATACTTGGGAAAACAGCCGGCCTTTTCATATTATAAACATGAAATTGCCGGCCGGCTGTGTGGATTGTTTTATTCAGTTGACAAATTTAATTCAGAACGACACCCAGACCAACAGCCGCTTTGCCGCCGTGGCAGGTAATAACAGCACCGCATACATTAAAAAGACACTGCCTGAAGCCGAGACGAAGTGCGGTCTGCTCCATCTTATCGAGAACTTCCTGACTTATGCCCTCACAATACATGATATACAGAGTATCTTTTTTTACATCATAGCGTTCGCAGACATCTTCGATATAGCGCTCACATACTTTGATCATCGGACCGCGATACTTTTTGGTTGCCAGCAGATGGCCGGCAGCGTCCGGCTCGATGAGTGGTTTTATTTTCAGCAGGCTGGATGCAATGTAGGCTGCGTTGGTTACGCGGCCGCCAGAGCGCAGAAATTCAAGGGAGTCCGGAACGAAGGAACTTTGAATCTTCGGAGCGATTGCAGCGAATTCTTTTGCCAGGCCATCATAATCTGTGATATTTTCACTTCCGCCTTTAGCCTGCAGCAGACGATATGCTTCCATCAGGTAAGCAATGCAGCCGGCACCGAAACGCATGGTGTCAATCGTATAAACATCCCTGAATTCACGCGCGGCGATGACAGAATGCTCATAGTTGGTGGAAATTCCGGAGGCCAGGGCAAAGTTGTATATTACGCATCCGGGATGTCCGGCCTGCAGTTTTGTGAAGAAATCGATGTAATCCTGCACGTTATCTGCAGAACTTTTCGGTGTATCTCCGGTGCGGTCATAGTAAGCATACAGGTCCTTAATCGGAACAGCACCATCGTCAAAGGTTTGATCCCCCATGGTCACATGCATGGGAAGAACGATGAAACCATATTTATCCTGCATCCATTTTGGAACATCTGAACCGCTCTCCGTGGTTATAAGAATCTCTCTCATAAATAAGCCCCTGTCATTAAAATTATAGGAATGATCTGACTGCTCTGACTGATTTCATTATACTGAAATGGCAGATAATCTCAACTAACAAATTTGGCAGTTTGATTGCTTCCATTGATTTCACCGAAATAAATCAGGAATATGGGTAAATCAGGCACGTGGGTAAATCGGGAATGCGTGCAAAACAGGAATGCGGGTATCCGATCACCTGGGACAACGGATAATCTGTTTCCGGTCAATCGACCTTCTGGTGCATGCCCCAGCCGCATACGCAGTAGAATTCGGGGCCGGTATGTACGCCGATGATTGGAGTTTCACACATAACCTCTACCCTGGTATCCGGCCCGCATGCTTCCAGAACCATTTGTTTCAGCTTTTGTGCACCTTCCGGTTTGGATGTGTGCCCCACAAAGAAAACCTTCGGAACATCCGGAGCGCCGAGCTGTGATACGGTATCTTTCACAAGTGCTTTTATGGCGGCCTTTTCACCCCGGACTTTTCCGACGACCTGCAGTTTTCCTTCACTGTCAATGATTAACAGTGGTTTAACGTTGAGCATGGTTCCGACCAGTGCAACACCGGCAGAAACACGGCCGCCTTTGTGCAGATATCCGAGATCTCCGACGGTAAAGCGATGGCAGATGTAGCGGATGTGGGCATCCATCCAGTCTCCGTTTTCCTTAAGGCTCATTCCCTTTGCCTTATTCATTGCCATGGTTACAGCCAGCACACCCTGCCCGCAGGTGGCTGCTTTTGAATCAATGACGCGGACGGTACGCTCCGGGAAGTTCTCCATCAATGACGCAGCCGCCATGCAGGCATTCTGCCAGGTGGCAGACATGCCGGATGAAAAAGCAAGATAAAGAATATCGTGTCCTGCCTTCAGCTGTGGAGTCCATTCTTCAATGTATTTATATTCGGTAATCTGAGAGGTGTGAACATCAGCTCCCTGCCGCATAGCAGCATAAAGCGCATCACACACCTTATCGTGATCCGGACTTTCTGTGTGAAATTCATCCGTTTCTCCATTCAGAGAAAATTCCATAGGAACGATACGAATGTCATATTCCTGATAATAATGAGCCGGAATATCCGCGGCAGAATCAGTGTAGATTAAATAATCATCCATAACATAATACTCCTGTCTGAAAATAGTACCAGGCGCAGCTCAAAACGCAGTGACCAGGTTAAACTCACCGCTGGCGCAGCGCTGAATATCCAGGGTACCGCTGGCGCAGC
>ONLK01000072.1:0-8173 GCA_900318615.1 uncultured Eubacteriales bacterium | reverse complement strand
GGCTGGCGCAGCAAAGGCCGGGACAGCCATGACCGCTCCTATCATAACACAAAGTATGAAATAACTGAAGACAAGTTATTAAATAACCGATTAAAACGCAGAACTCCTGTAATTGCTTTTAGGAAAACGCGAGGGTATGATAAGTAAGGTATGATAACTGAAGATGCTGCAGTGAAGCGGGCATGCTTGCGGGAGAGTATGATTGTCAGACGGCGACATGCTGTCAGCCGTGAAAATATCGTGGAAAATGTGGACAATGCCAGCGGGTAAAGCAAACTCATGCACCCGGGCAAGACCACAGGAAAATAGAAAAATAACAACAGGAGCTGCGATTATATGATTAAGAAACCAGATATGCTTGAAGTAGAACGAAAAGCGATTGAGTCCATCAAGGATTTCAGGCTTCCGGATTATATGATGATACCGAATGTGGGGCTATATCTCAATCAGGTCGTTAAGTATATTTCAGATTGTATGGCACCGATCGGGAAAATCGGGCTGACTTCAGCCATGGTCAGCAACTATGTAAAGGAAGGGCTGATTGCCCCTCCGGTGCGGAAACTTTATTACCGGGAGCAGATTGCCTACCTTATGTTTATTTCTCTGGCAAAGGGAGTGCTGACGATGGAAGAAATTCACAGTGTGAAACAATGTCAGGAATTGACCTTTGACATTGAAAGTGCTTATCGCCAGTTCAATGAAGAAATGACAAACGCGCTGCGGCATATTTCCGACCCCGAGCATTATGCGGCCTATGAACTTCGGGGAAAAACGCAGACAAGCCTGGTTCATAACATTATGGCTACCGTTACCTATAAAATGTTTCTGGACAAGTTTATCAGTATTTATGATGAAGAAGTACATAAACAGGAAGAAAAGCAAAACGGAAGCTAAAAATCCGAAAGCTATGGAACAGGAGCGCGGTGAAGCAGAAAAGCAGTGAAGCGGAAACGCAGTGAAGCGGAAGTAAAGTGAAGCAGGAGAGCAGTGAAGCAGAAATAAAGTAAGTCGAAGGAGTCTGGAGGATTGTATTTTGAAGATTGCAGTATATTGTGGTTCGACTTTTGGAAATGACCCTGAAATGATGAGACTGACACAGGAGCTTGGAAAGATGATAGCTGAAGGTGGACATTCTCTGGTATATGGCGGCGGAAAAATCGGACTGATGGGTGTGGTGTCGCAGGCAGTTCTGGATGGCGGCGGTGAAGTGATCGGTGTAATTCCTGAGTTCCTAAACGGACAGGATCGCCGCCGCGACAACTGTACGCACATGACCGTTACCAGGAGCATGGCAGAGCGGAAAACCTTAATGGAAGAACTGGCAGATGCTTATATTGCTCTGCCTGGCGGCGCAGGAACGCTGGAAGAAATATCGGAAGTCATTTCTTTGTCTAAACTCAACCGGCATCAAAAGCCCTGCATTTTATTCGACATTCACGAATTTTATCAACCGCTGAAACAGATGATGGATCGCATGATTGAAGACGACTTCCTGTCGAAGGAAGACCTCCGCCGCGTCTACTTTGCCGACAGTATTGAAAAAATACGCAAAATCATCAACGAATATGAAAAAGATTGAATGTGGGAAAGCACTCCAAAGCAAGCCCGCGGAGGCGGGTTTGGGCAATGCGAAGTCCCTTGCCGCGTCAATCTACGTTACGATAATAATGAAAAAAGAATCTTTTTCAAGAAATGAGGCTTAAATTATGATTAGTCAATATACAAGAATGGAGCTTGTGTTTGGAACAGACGCGGTTGCACAGCTTCATGAAAAGAAAGTTGCTGTATTTGGGATTGGCGGTGTAGGTGGTTATGTCATGGAGGCGCTTGCCCGAAGCGGCATTGGGACGCTGGACCTTTATGACAATGATACCGTCAGTCTTACCAACATTAATCGTCAGCTGCTGGCTGTTCACAGTACTATCGGGCAGGCAAAAGTAGATGCAGCTGAAGCAAGGATCCACGATATCGATCCTCAAATTATCGTAAACAAACATAAAACCTTTTATCTGCCAGATAGTCCGGACTCAGAGAAGCCGGACTTTACGAAGTTTGATTATGTAGTAGATGCCATTGATACGGTAACAGCTAAGATCAGCATTATTGTCAACGCGCAGAAAGCCGGAGTGCCAGTCATTTCCTGTATGGGATGCGGAAACCGTGTTGACCCGACGAAGCTGACAGTCTGCGATATATTTGAAACTAAGAATGACCCGCTGGCTAAAATCATGCGACATGAGCTTAGAAAACGCGGGGTAAAAAGCCTGAAGGTGGTATGCTCGACGGAGCCCGCCATCCGACCGGTAAATCCGGAAAGCGTGGAAGAGGAAAAATCGTCCAAATCCGGTCGCCGTGATATTCCCGGCTCAACAGCATTTGTACCACCGACGGCTGGCCTGCTCGCCGCATCTGTCGTTGTACGAGAACTCACAAAGTTCAATCCAGGAGACAGAGTAAAAGGAAGGTAAGAAGTGCCGCTGTTACGTGCAGTATACGATAGTTTTCACCGTATTTTCCCATATAACAGGGCAAAAACGCGGTGAAAACATAGTATAACGGTGTAAGTCAGAGCCACTCCGGATCATGCAGCAAGTCAGGCTCACGGTGAGATTTTGGGGCAATGATTATGAATTTCACCGTGACAATCATCGACCAGAAAATCTCGCAGGAGAATTAAAAACTCACTTGCAGTATATTTTTATGCACTGCGAAATAATATCAGCATTTAGCTGTGTCTGACTTGTTTCCGCCGTGATTATCAGGTTTTTCCCCGGATAATATCCACAGTTCATATATATGCTATTTTCGCAAGAGCGCTTTCTATATATTCTTTATTATCCATCATTCCCAGATGTTCCCAATAGAGGATTTCTCGTGTCCGAACGTTTAGTACAGTAAAATCGGGGTGTATGATTCGATTGCTGAGTACGAATGGTAACTCATAAATATAGGGAACATTTGCGTGCAATAGGTAATTAGCAATCAGCACCTCTGATTTTGAGCGTACCAATTCCCCGTTTTCCGTTTTCTGAGTAAGACCTTCCGGGCGATAGTCCGATGCAACTGTGTTTTTTTAAGAAATTAGAAATTACTGCCTGGTCTGTAGGATATAAAAGATCTACGATAGCTTTCCTGTCCTTGATATGAATATTTGTCCAATAGAAACTCCTTCGTGAAAAATGAGGTTTACAGAATTGTAGATGAGATGGTTTGAAGCAATTATGCACGGTGAATTGAGAAAAAATATATGGTATGTTTCATAATGATTATACTACATAATAGCCAGGTATGCTACAAAAAAATGGAAAAATAATAATATGGATGATGACGAAGGCCAGTTCCCCGTCGGACGTGCACCAAAGCAAGTCCGCGGCGGCAGGTTTGGGTGATGCGAAGTCCCTTGCCGCGTCAAACCTCAACCAGAAAGTTCCCCAGTTGACTTTTCGGATGAGGCAGGAATTCCATGCCGCGCCTTGACAGCTATTTAACCGGCATATATGATTTTAGTTACAGGTGTTTGATATTTTTTTCGACGAGTTTTGTGACGAGAAAGGGACGGAGATATGCCTGATAAGATTTTGATCTGGGCGCACAGAGGTGCAAGCGGCGTGATGCCGGAGAATACGCTGGCGGCTTTTCAGAAAGCGATTGAGCTGGGCGCGGATGGTATAGAGCTGGATATTCAGCTGACACGCGATGGGACAATTGTGGTGTGCCACGATGAAACCATTGACCGGACCAGCAATGGAACGGGCTTCGTGAAGGATTATACATTGCAGCAGCTGCGCCAGTTTAACTTCAATAAAACACATCCGGAGGTGGAGCATGCGGATATTCCGACGATGGAGGAGGTTTTCCAGCTGATTGAGCCTACAAACCTCACCATCAATATTGAGCTGAAAACAGGCGTATTCGACTACAAGGGCATGGAAGAGCAGATCTGCAGCATGACGCACCGCTTTGGCATGGAGGACAGAGTTATTTATTCGTCCTTCAACCATTACAGCATCAAGCGGATTCAGCAGATTGATCCGGAGGCGCATACGGCATTTCTGTACAGTGACGGTGCAATTAATATACCGGAGTATGGCTCTAATAACGGGATCGAGGCGCTTCATCCCTGGTTTGTAAATCTGCGCTATCCCAACTTCATGGAAAAATGCCGCCAGCGTAATCTGGATGTCAATGTGTGGACCGTGGACTCGGAAGAGTATGCACGTATGTGCGCAGAAGCCGGTGTGCACGCCATCATCACAAACTATCCGGATTATATTCGAAGTGTTCTGGAACGCACGCGGCTGTCGGAGGAATATCAGGAATTTATCGACGGTACACTTCATCCATGGCTTGACTCCTGTGTGATACAGAAGGATATCATGAATCCGGACGGCACAAGGCTGCGCTCTTATGCGGCAGTCAACCCGGAAGAGAAGGCGTCGATTGTCATGATCCACGGTTTCTGTGAGTTCTTTGGGAAATACCATGAGACGGCGTGGCGCTTCTATCAGGAAGGATATTCCGTATTCTTCGTAGAGCTGAGAGGTCACGGTGCAAGCGGGCGTAATCTTCCGTACGGAGATTCCCGTATTGGCGTAGCTGATTTCGATGAATATGTTTCCGATGTGGAAACACTGGTGGATCAGGTAGTAAAGCCGCTCTCCAAAACAGGAAAATATTATCTGTTCTCGCATTCCATGGGTGGATGCATCGCATCCATGTATCTTGAAAAACATCCGGAAGTGATGACCTGCGCGGTACTTTCCTCTCCGATGATCAAGATGAATTACGGGAAGATACCGGACAGTGCGGTTCGTGTTCTGAAGGTATACTCCGATATCGTACGAAACGACAATGACTATGCTCCGGGGCAGAGCCCGTTCATCGCTGAGTTTGATATTGAAAAAAGCTGTGCCATGGATCCGGATCGCTTCAACTATCAGTCCGGTCTCCGGATTGATCATGAAGAAGACCGTACAAGCGGCGGCACCTGGGGATGGGTTAAGGCAGGCATGGATGCTGAAAAAAAGGTCCTGAAAAATGCAGGTGCGATCCGGACTCCGGTTTTGCTGTGCCAGGCGGGCAATGACACTATGGTTGAAAACAGTGCCCAGGATAGACTTGCCAGGAAGATAAAGCATGTCAAAATCTGTCGATTCAGAGGTGCAAAACACGAACTTTTCAACGCTACCGAAGAAATCCGGGAGAAATGGTATCGGACCCTGTTCCGCTTCTACCATCATTTTGACACAAAGTAAGGCAGCAGGGCAGGAGCAGTTAAAAATACATGGCAAGTTAAAACGTAAGAGCAGAAAACGATGAACAGCATGAATAATAGCGGCAGTAACCGGACGCATTGTTCCGGAGAGCTGGTTATTGATGATATCAGGGACGCAGATAAAATAACCACACGGCTGATATCCGCCTTCTGCCAGAACAATGAATTCTGGCTTCGCCGATACGGAAACGCGATTCTATTTTCCGGAATCAGTGATCAGTCGATGGATGTCCTCATGAAATGGATTGCCCGTGATTACAGATGTACGGGGCAGGTTCTGATCCGCCGGGAGTACAGCCGTGAGGAGAACCGGGGGTACGGCTGTGAGGACAGCCCGGGTGACAGTCGGGAGGAATCCGGTACGGGTACAAACTATTTTATTTATAGAAATGGGGAAATATCAAAAATGCTCTTTCCATTAAAGGAAGGGCTGCGCGCGGCAGTATAAAAATGCGCATATGCTAGATTTTTCAGTGCGAAAGAATCGGGAAGGAAGCAGAGACATCTTCACGAAAGCCGGCAGTATCGTGCCGGGCTGACGTGGAGATGTTTTTTTATCCGTTTGGAGCCATTTTGTGTCATAATGGTACAAAATAGCCGGGAAAGCGGAGATGGGAAAGCGGAGATGGGAAAGCGGAGATGGAAAAGCAGTGATGGAAAAGCAGGAGGAAGCGCATGGGAACAGAAATTATCCTGAAAACAGAAATTATCCTGAAACCATGAGAAGAGCAGTTTCAATAATGTGAAACCATGAAAAGATCAGTACCCAATATGTCATGAAAGGATGGTAGATCGGACGATGACGCTGCAGCAGCTTAATTATGTGCTGACAATTGCAAAATATGGTTCATTGAATAAGGCAGCGGAGATGCTTTATGTGACGCAGCCTTCGCTGACCAGTTCGCTGAAAGAGCTGGAGACAGAGCTGGGCATCAGCATTTTTTGCAGAACCAGCCGCGGTGTTTCCGTGACAGCTGACGGGGAAGAGTTTTTAAGTGAAGCAAGGCAGTTATACCGGCAGTATGAACTGATTACGGAAAAATATGCCGCCGGAAAAGTGAAAAGGAAATTCAGCGTTTCCACGCAGCATTATTCATTTGCCGTGGAAGCTTTTGTCAATACGGTCCGCAAGTTCGGTACGGCTAAATACGATTTTTCCATTCAGGAAACACAGACGCGCTATGTCATCATGGATGTGGCCGAGTCCCGCTCCGAAATCGGAATTTTATTTCTTTGCGATTATAACCGCCGATACATCAGCCGGATCCTGAAAAAGAACGACCTGATCTTCAACCCGCTGGTGGACTGCAAGGCTTATGTGTATCTTTATAAAGACCATCCACTGGCCGGGCGCGAATCGATTGGTCTGGAGGAACTGCAGGATTATCCCTGTGTGGCCTTTAATCAGGGGGAGGAAGGATCTTCGTTTTTTGCAGAAGAAATTCTCAGTAATGTGGAATATCAGAAGATCATTCATACAACGGACCGCGCTACCAACCTGAATCTTATGAAAGGACTGGATGCGTTCACACTTTGCTCGGGCATCATCTCCGCCGAACTGAATGGTCCCGACTTTGTTGCCGTTCCATTCCGGGAGGATGAAAAACACAAAAATACAATCATGACCATCGGGTACATCTGCCAGAACCGAAGCGTCCGCAGTGAAATCGGAGAAGTTTACATCGAACAGCTGAAAAAATATCTGGGGATCGGGAAGTGATGACTTCGAGAGGAGATGCATTTTCCTGTCATGGAGAAACAGCCGGAAACACCGGAGGGATAAAGAAATAGATATAAATTAAATCTATATCAGAGCATAGAAAGCCGCAATTATTCAAAACCGAAAGTTCGCGTTATAGTAATCTCAGTTCAGAAATACAGGAACAGTACACTAATAAATACATCAATAAATGCATCGGAAAAACGCAGCAAACCCGCAGGGCGGGAAGTTTTGCCGATAAGTGGGAGGATAACGATGAGCGAGCTTACGGAAAGAAAATTGAAATTTGAGACACTGGCACTTCATGTTGGACAGGAAAAGCCGGATCCGGTCACGGACGCGCGGGCAGTTCCGATTTATCAGACAACTTCCTATGTGTTCAGAAACAGTGATCACGGCGCAGCAAGGTTTGCGCTGAAGGATGCCGGTAATATTTACGGTCGTCTGACAAATCCGACGGAAGATGTTTTTGAAAAGAGGATAGCGGCGCTGGAAGGCGGCGTGGCGGCTCTGGCAGTTTCCTCCGGCGCAGCGGCGGTGACCTATGCATTCAAGGCCGTGGCGAAGGCAGGAGATCATATTGTTTCTGCAAAGAATATTTACGGCGGAACATATAATTTTCTTGCCCATACATTCGCTGATTACGGTGTCAAAACGACATTTGTCGATCCGTTTGATCTGGCGCAGGCCGAGGCAGCGATCCAGAATAACACCAAAGCGCTTTATGTTGAGTCTCTCGGGAATCCGAATGGCGAAGTTGTCGATGTGGAAGGCTGGGCAAAACTGGCTCATGCACACGGACTTCCACTGATTGTCGATAACACGTTTGCCACACCGTATCTGTTCCGGCCGATCGGGTACGGCGCCGACATTGTCGTACATTCAGCAACCAAATTCATCGGCGGACACGGAACAACCATCGGCGGCGTGATTGTGGACGCCGGAAAGTTTGACTATGCGCAGTCAGATAAATGGCCGTGGCTTTCCCGACCGAATGAATCGTATCACGGACTTGTTTTTGCCAGAGATACAGCGCCGGCTGTCATTGCCACTTATCTTCGTGCCATCATTCTTCGCGATGAAGGCGCTACCCTGTCCCCGATTCACGCATGGATTTTCCTGCAGGGGCTTGAAACACTGAGTCTTCGCGTGGAGCGACAGGTAGAAAATACACAGAA
>ONLK01000071.1 GCA_900318615.1 uncultured Eubacteriales bacterium | reverse complement strand
GTCAGCCCCTGCACAAAGAACTTCTGACAGGAAATGAACACGACCAGAATAGGAATCAGGCTGAGCACAGACAGAGCAAATACATACCCCCACTGGGTGAACTGATGCTGCCCGAAGAATCCGGAGATGGCAATCGGAAGTGTCCGTTTCAGTTCATCGTTGATCACCGTATTAGCCCAGGGGAACTCTTCCCACGCTGTCAGAAAATTGAAAATGGAAATCGAGGCAATCCCCGGTTTGGTCAATGGCAGAATGACATGAAGGTACACAGTAAAAACACTACCGCCGTCCATATACGTCGCTTCATCAAGTTCGGTCGGCACGCCCTCCACAAATCCTTTGATCATGAAGGTCGAATAAGGAATGACCCAGGCGACATAGAAAGGGATTAATCCCATAATGCTGTTGATGGTTTTCAGTTTCACCGCCAGTTCGTACTGTGGCACAATCATCGTGGTGCCCGGAATAATCATCGTCAGAATAATAAAAGCAAAGAGCGCCTTACGGCCCGGAAAGCGGAATCTAGCGATGCAGAATGCGAGCGCTGAAGACACAACAGCGGAAATAACAACCGTGCTCACCGATACTACAATACTGTTTAAAAAGTTTCCGAGGAACTTTTTCTGGCTCAGAATGTATCTGTAATTCTGCAGCGTGATTTCCTTCCATTTCGGAAAGAACTTCGGTGGATATTCGTACAATGCTCCATTAGGTTTCAGCGAGGTGCTGACCATATATACCATCGGCAGTACAACGATGACCATTCCAAGGATAAGAAGCGCGTATACCCAGAATAATCTGCCGCTTTTTTTATTTTTCATGACTGCTCCTTGTTCTGCATCAGGCGGAATTCCAGAACCGCCAGAATCCCGAGAATGAAGGCGATAATGAATGACAGCGCCGCGGAATACCCGAATTTCCCGGTGCTGAATGCCTTATAGTACATCCACGTGAGTACAACTTCCGTAGCATGTCCGGGCTTCCCGTCGGTGATCAGTTTCGTCGATGTATATACGTTAAATCCGCCGATTGTCAACATGACCAGTGCAAACAGAACGGTTCCCCTGATCCCCGGGAGGGTCACATACCGGAATTTCTGAAAAGCACCTGCTCCGTCCAGCGAAGCGGACTCGTACAGTTCCTGCGGTACCGCCTGCAGCGCGGCAAGAAAAACAACCATATTCCAGCCAATACCCTTCCAGATACCAAGCAGCATAGCTATGGTCATTCCGCCCCACCGGCTGTCGAGCCAGTGTATATTGGCTCCCGTCACGTGGATCACGCCTGTAAGGAAATAGTTCAGCAGTCCTTCCGTATTGAAAACATATTTAAATACCAGAGAAGCGATGACCCAGGATGTAATTACCGGAAGATAGTAGGCAACACGGAAGCCGATCTTGAATCTGGTGATCGAATTGATCAGAATGGCGACAAGAAGTCCCAGAATCATCTGCGCGGGCACAGTAACCAGCGTGTATACGATCGTATTGACAAAAGATGTCTGAAAATACGGATCAGTGAGAACGCTTCGATAATTGGAAAGTCCGATAAATTCCTGATTCAGGAATGACCCGAAGTCCCATTTGAAAAAGCTCATCCAAAACAGACGGATAATCGGATATACCGTAAAAATGCAAAAAATCAGAAGTCCCGGAAGCAGAAGCAGTCCGATCTGGATCCTGCTCTTTCCCTTTAGTTTCATTTCGGCTTGTCTCCTTTAAAACTTACAGGGACAGGGGAGAGGTCCTGTCCCTGCGTCAAATTTATCCGGCGGAAGAAAGATTATTCTGCAAGCAGTGCGTCAACCTTTTTCGCCAGATCGTCCATTGCCTCCTGTGCTGTCTTTTCTCCGTTCATAACTGCCGTAACAGATGCTGTAAGCTCGCTGTCGATTTCCGACCAGCTTGCGACGGTCGGGCGGGACTTTGCTGTTTTGAGCTGTTCGATATACGGAGCGAAATCCGCCTTCTTCACAGTATCGGATTCCAGTGCTTCCTTGTTGCAGGGGATCTGACCACATTTTGCCATTTCCTCCTGCGCGTACTCGCCGGTCATGAACTTCATGAACTTCCATGCCGCATCCTTATTGGCTGTATTGAACATCCCGATATCCTCGCCGCCGAGGACTGAAATGGAGCCGCCATCCCCTGCGGGAACCGGTGCGGTGGCATATTCAAATTCCGGATAAGCGCCTGCGAGTTCCGATACCTTCCACGGTCCTTCCAGAAGCATCATATAACGGCCGGTTCCGAATCCGTCGGTCATCGGAATATCTCCGCTGTTCCATCCGGTAATAGCCTGATCCTTGTAAAGATCCGCAAGCATCTGAATCGCGGCTACCGTTTCCTTGCTGTTGAGATAGCCAGTCGCCTTGGTCTGGTCTTCATTCGTCAGAGAGCCGCCCATGCTCCAGATAAACGGGCAGAGATTCCATCCCGCGAGTCCGGGCTCATCGTATCCCCAGACCTGCTGGCCAGCGTCATTTTTACCAGAAAGTTTTTTGCAATCCTCGGCAAATTCCTTCATGGTAGCCGGCGCTTTGAGTCCGGCCTTTTCAAATGCCCCGGTATTGTAGTACAGAATCTTCGTGTTGGTATTCAGGGCAAGGCCGTAACTGTCTCCGCCGATCTGTGCTGTCGTCATCGCGCTTTCCAGAAGTCCGTCTGACACATCCTGAAAATCGCTCATTTCCTGATTTAACGGTACCAGAATACCCATCTTCTGGTATTCCGGCACCCATGCGCTGTCGAGTCTTGCCACATCCGGCAGCGTATCGGACTTGGCGCTGATCAGAATCTTATCGTGCAGGTCTGCCCATTCATGCGATACCGCATTGACCTTGATTCCGGGATTCTCTTCTTCGAATTTGGGAATCAGAACCTTGGTTAAGGTTTCATTTTCCGGAGACTGTGCGCTATAATGATGCCAGAAATTGAGGGTAACCTCTCCGGCAGGTTCTTTCTCAGCAGTGGTTTCCGCTGCCTGCGTTTCCGCCTGCCCTGCTGCCTCCGCTGCTTCTTTCGTTGCACCGGAAGCGGCGGTTCCGGATGATGCCGGTGATTGACCACAGCCCGTTGCTGCCAGGCACATAGCTGCTGTTAGTACAATTGCCGGTATCTTTTTGAGTCGTTTCATTTTGTTTCCTCCTTCATTATTTTTACCTCATAAGGCTTTATCCTGATCATCAGGCTTCCCTGATAATGCACCTTGTCGCCAAGCCGGGCTTTTTCCCCCCATCCTTCTTCTGCTTCCGCCTGGAACACTTCGTCTGTCATCAGATCGCGGAAATCTGTCACATCCCGTACAGGGACAGCAACCGTCTGTTCCTCTTCCGAGGCATTAATCACGGTAAGAATGTTTTCCCGCGAATCGATTCTGGAAAAAGCATAAATCCGGTTCTCACAGACGTCCGCATAAAATGCCCCGCTTCGGATCGCCGGTTCCCCGTGCCTGATCCGGATCAGTTTCTTATACCAGTCCAGCAGATCCCGGTCCTGCCGGGCCGGTTCCCAGATCATGCACCTTCTGCAGTCAGGATCATTGCGGCCCTCCATTCCGATTTCGTCGCCGTAGTAAATTACGGGCGATCCGACAAACATCATGTATAGCGCAGCCGCAGCTTTCAATTTTCTCTTGTCTCCTCCGCAGCATGAAAGGAACCGCTCCGTGTCGTGCGAATCCAGCGGCAGGTACATTGCTCTGTCCATTTCCGCCGGATAGTCCGAAAGCATCTTTTCCACCCTGCCGTCAAAAACCGCCGCATCGATGTTTTCCAGCGCAATGAAATCCTTCATCGCATCCCGGAACACGTAATTCATGATGGCATCCATCTGCGCGCCGTTCATCAGGCGAAGTCCGCTCCCCCAGGTCTCTCCAATCAGAATCGTCTCCGGATACCTGTCTTTGAGCAGGAGTCTGGCTTCTTCCCAAAGGCCCTCATCAACCTCATCCGCGACGTCCAGCCGCCAGCCGTCGATGTGGAACTCCCGGATCCAGTAATCCATGACCTTCAGGAAGTAGCTCCTCACCGCAGGATTTCCGGTATTCAGCTTCGGCATGTACTTGTAAGCTCCAACGCATTCGTAATCATGGTGTGTGATGCCGATCGGGAACATCTCCGGGTAGAACCAGTCCCTGTAGAGGGACTTCTCACCGTTCTGCAAAACATCCCGGAACGGCTCAAAATGAACTCCACTGTGATTGAATACACCGTCCAGAATGATCTTCATTCCTCGTTCGTGTACCGCGTCAACCAGTTTTCGAAAATCCTCATTCGTCCCGAACGCCGGATCAATCTGATAGTAGTCCGTAGTCGCGTACTTGTGGTTGAAGTCGCCCCGGAAAACCGGATTCAGATAGATGCAGTCTGCGCCGACCTCCCGGATGTAATCCAGATGCTCCAGAATTCCCCGCAGATCGCCACCCATGTAGTTTTCGCGGTCAGGAGCAGTCCCCCAGGGCTTTACCCCTTCGGGATCATTGGAAGGGTCTCCGTTCGCGAACCGCTCCGGAAAAATCTGATAGAAAACCTGTCCTTGTGACCATGCCGGCAGATCCACAATACCTGTCCGGTTGGCATACAGGAATTCATAATAGCCGCCTTCCGGCTGACTGCTTTGCACCCCCTGTGCGGTCAGATAATAGATTTCTTCGCCTTCTGTCAGCTCAAAATAGTATTTCTGATACCGCGCCACCCGGTGAAAGCAGAGCGTCCCCTGATAGTAGTCATACAGGCTGTCCCGGTACAGGAACTGCAATACCTGTGTTTTCTCTTTCTCCGGTGAGGTTCTTGCAAAGTAATGAATTCGGCATGCATCCACGTCCTTTTTAGCGGTTCGCAGCGTGACAACCAGCGTCCTTCTGTCTGTGAGATAAATGTCCGGATAACTGCCGGTGTGCCTGACTGCTTCCGGTTTCATTGGCCTCCCTCCCTTCTGTTTTTCATGGACGATGCCCGTACAAGGAGCTTCGTCCGGATCAGCTGATGCCGCACTGTCTTCTTTCCGTGCATGCATTCCATCAGCATCTCTGCCGCCTTTTTCCCCAGCTGATAGGTGTCAACATCAATAGCCGTGAACGGCGGATCCATATATGCAGCCAGAGGATAGTTATCAAACGTCACAATGCCTGCATCCCCGGGAACTGCTATTCCCAGCTCTTTCAACGCCTTTCGTGTGTAGAAGGCAATCTCGTTGCTGGAGCAGAGGAATCCTTTGTTTTGCAGGCTTCCAGTCTCCTTCACAAGGCGCCTGCCCAGATCTTCATATCGGTGATGTGTCATCACCACCTGCTCCTTACATCTTTGCTGAACGGCCTTTCGATATCCCTTAATACGGTTTCCGGCAAACACTGTTGTATCATCATCTGCAATCAGAACTACTTCCGGATACCCGGATCGCAGCAGCTCTTCTGTTCCTTCAACAGCCCCCTGCTCATTGTCTACATCTACCCACGGAACTTCCCGCGCGCGGCGGGCCGGTTCTCCCATTACAACAAAAGGAAATTCCGCATCCTGCAGAAAACAAACCAGCCGGTCATCCAGACTCGAAGACGGGATGATCAGTCCGTCTACCTTCTTCCCCTGCACCAGGTCCATGATCTGCGAGTCGCTCCTGCCGTTGTCATTTGCGATCAGCAGATTGTAAGCATGATCCTGCAGCACCTTCTCTATGGCGAATACGCTGCGGTTGAAAAAACTGTTCGAGAAAATCGTCTCATTGCTCGCGTTCATCACAAGCCCCGCGGTGTTCGTGATCCCGGTCGCGAAGCTTCTGGCTCTTGCATTGGGGTGATAATCCAGTTCGCGCATTGCTTCCCGGATCTTCGCGGTAACTTCTCCTGAAATCGGCGCCGATCCGTTGATTACTCTGGAAACCGTGGAAGGGGAAACGCCGACTATCTTTGCAATATCCTTAATCGTTGCTGACATAATCACTCCATTCTTAGTGCAACCGTTTGCACGATTGTGGAAAAGAATTGGTCCCGGTTCGGGGACCACTCTGTTAATGCAACCGTTTGCATGCTCTTATTATCAATGATTTATGATTCTGTGTCAATCACTTATTGTATTTTCGTCGATATTAACAAATAGTCTGTTGATTTTTTGGCAAAACGAAGCGTTTCCTGATGAGGCTCAAAAGAGCACTATCTGATTTGCACTGTAAATCAGATAGTGCTCTTTCTGTAAAAATCCGTGTTCAGAGAATGTTAACAAGGCGTCTTCCATGATACCAGAGTACCGTCGGATCAAACGCGTCCAGCGCTGACACACCAGTATATCCCATCAGCTCTTTCAATTGGTTATTCATCTGCCGCAGTTTTACCGTGACCGCCGGTGTTCCGTCTTTCAGCAGTCCCGGCAAAATCGCGCGCCCGGTAGAGACGGCATCAGCCCCCAGGGCCAGAAGTTTATAGGCGTCCCTTCCATCATCGACGGAGCAGTCAGCAAAGATCTTCATATTTCCCGAGACCTTCTTAATATCAGGGAGTATCATTGCCGGCGGTACGGCAAATGGCAGTCTCCCGTGATGATGACTGACTACGATAGCGTCCACACCCGCTTTCTCGCATATGGAAGCATCCCTTGC
>ONLK01000118.1 GCA_900318615.1 uncultured Eubacteriales bacterium | reverse complement strand
TTTTATTCGGTGATCAGTTTATTTGGGAAAATAAATGGCGTTTTGGTAAGAATGAACTGTTAGTTATTATGTAGGGCATTGATAAGTGACCTTTCGTTCACTATAATAGGTGATCGAAAGGTCACTTAACTATTACGTGAGGTACTTATGGCGAACGACACGAAAGAGAGAATCCTGGCTGCGGCATTGGAGATGTTTTCAAAAAACGGCTATGCAGGGACAAACATCCGTGAACTGAGCGCATCGCTCGGGCTTGTGAAGTCCGGGGTCTATAAACACTATGAGAGCAAGGAAGCTATCTGGAATGCGCTGCTGGATCAGATGACCGCCTATTACGGAGAGCATTTCGGCTCGTCGGAGCACCTTCCGCCTGTGCCGGATTCGCTGGAGGCGTTGACCCGGCTGACCATGCAGATGGTGAATATCACCGTTCATGATGAGAAGATCGTCATGACGCGCAAGGTGCTGACGCAGGAGCAGTTCCGGGACGACCGCGCACGGGAGCTGGCGACGAAGCATTTCCTGACTGGGCTGACGGAGATATTCACGCACATCTTTGCCGGGATGATGGACAAGGGCCTGATCCTCCGTGATGACCCCGCCATGCTGGCCTTTGCCTATACCACGCCGATCTCCGCGCTGATTCACCTGTGCGACCGGGAGCCGGAGAAAACGGAAGGAGCGATCGCGCAAATCGAAGCGTTCAGCCGGCACTTTATTGCGACCTATGGGGTGAAGTAACCATGTTTGATCTGGACAAATACCTGGCTGATCTGATTCTGAACTGCCGGTCGGCCTTCGGAGAGCGGCTGCTGTACATGGGTCTTCAGGGCAGCTGGCTGCGCGGTGAAGCTCATGAAAACAGTGATATCGATATCATGGTGATCCTTGACCGGTTCTCCGCGCGGGATATGGACACATACCGCGGAATTCTGAGGGAGATCGGTTTCTACGAGAGATCCTGCGGTTTCATCTGCGGGGAAGACGAAATGAAGCGCTGGAATCCTCTGGAGGTATGCCTGATCAAATTGCTTCCGGTCCTGCACATTCCTGCATGGCTGTATGCTTGGATCGGAATCATTGCCCTTATAAAGGTTGTGAATATCATTTCCGGACTTGCCGTACAGAAGAAGCTTGTGGCTGTTCATTCAGTTATGAACAAAGCAACTGGCGTTTTACTGTTTCTGTTACCGCTGACGATTCCCGCAGTTCCGCTGAGAGACTCTGCGATTGTCACCTGTGCGGCAGCAACGTTCGCCGCAATTCAGGAAGGCCATTTCATCCGAACAGGAAGAGAATAGCAGCCCGGGATATGCGGAGCCCTATGATGTCCAAATGGAATACAAGTTATAAAAGAGCAGGAGAAGTGGGATGTATATTGTCAAAGCAGAAGCAAACCAGGTAGTAAAAATCGTAGATATGTCTGTGAGAACTTTCGAAACAGATGTATATGTTGGCGGAGTAAAGGGGGATTGTCCGCCTGAATTTATTCAGTAGAATGGCATAAACAAATGGCCCGGGAGGGGCATTTGTATCAAGCAATGATCGGAAAAGATTTGGTAGGGACTGCCATTGTATTCCCGGATGAAACAGAAAAAAGCGTATACATTGGCAGGATCTTTATTGATAGCGTCTATCATAGAAAAGGTTACGGAATTCGCTTGATGGATTGCATAGAAAAGTATTTCCCATGGGCTGCCGCTTTTCATCTGGATACCCCATGTTGGAATGAGCGGACAAATGCTTTTTACAAAAGATTAGGCTATCGGACCATAAAGGTTGAGGATGGATTCGTCTTTTACCAGAAAAGTAAAAGTGAAACCACTGAGGAGGATATCGGACATGAATGAATATATTGCTTATTGCGGTTTGAATTGTGAGGCGTGTGAAGCACGTCTTGCAACCGTGAACAATGATGATGCGCTGCGACAGAGAGTCGCCAGGGAATGGTCTGAACTGAACGGTGTGGAGATTACGGCTGAGATGATCAATTGCTCAGGGTGCAGGATTCCGGGGATTAAGACGCCATATTGCGATTCCCTGTGCCCCATTCGGCAGTGCGCCATGGGGAAACAAATGGAGACATGCGGCAGCTGCAGGGAAATGGAGCGCTGTGAGAAGCTGGGAGCGATTACCGAGCACAACGCAGACGCTTTGAAACGCCTGAAAACTGGCATTTGAACAGAAGAAAGGACAAGATGGAGTATCATAAAACCATTACCCTGAAAGACGGCAGAGCCTGCACGCTCCGAAACGGAACGATTACCCTGAAAGACGGCAGAGCCTGCACGCTCCGAAACGGAACGGCGGAGGACGGGCTTTGACTGAAGCCTGCATCGAATGCGCTGAAAATGCCGGCTGCGTCCAGCTGGAGCTGGAGGCGGTCGCAGAGAATAAAACCGCCCTTGCCCTGTACAGAAGCGTGGGCTTTGTGGAGTACGGCAGAAACCCGAAGGGCTTCCGTTCCCGGGTCAGCGGATGGCAGGAGCTCGTCCTGATGCGGCTGGAGTTATAAAACAGACTTATAAGAAACGGAGGAACAGAACATGAGAATTCTTGTATTGAACGGCAGTCCCAAGAAAAAGAGCGACACCTTCCGG
>ONLK01000064.1 GCA_900318615.1 uncultured Eubacteriales bacterium | reverse complement strand
AGAAACACAAGTATGGATATGCGCGGGTTTCAAGCAAGGACCAGAATCTGGCAAGACAGATCACGGCGCTCATGGAAGCCGGGATTGAGAAAAAGTATAAAAATTTTCAAAGGGAATAACGATAGAATATAATCATTTCGCTGCTCCCGGGTATGTTTGCAAAGTACACGGGCCGTCCTGAAAAATTCTGTTCCATGCATTTTGGAAACGAAATCGGACGGTACAATACGGCAGAAATCATGGGCCATCCGGAAACGGCTCCGGAAACCATGGAGCAGGCTGCTGTCATGCTGAAGGAAAAGATAGAGAAGGGGGAAGCCGGAGTAAGCGCAGGAAAAGGTTTCTTCGACTACAAAGATTAATATATTTTGTCCACTTTCTTGAAATGATGCGAACGATGGAGTATAGTGAGCTGAGACTGCTTTTTATAAGCGAATAACCGAGGGTGGTATTATGGAAATTCGACTTCAGGGATTGGTTAAAAAATTCGACGACTTTACCGCTGTGGATCACTTGAATATTACCTTTGAGGACGGGGAACTGACCGGATTACTGGGACCCAGCGGGTGCGGCAAGTCTACAACTCTTTATATGATATCGGGACTCGAAAATGTTACCGATGGACATATTTATTTCGGTGACCGTGATGTGACCGGCCTGTCGCCAAATGAGCGGAACATCGGTCTTGTCTTTCAGAATTACGCACTTTATCCGCACATGACGGTTGCGGACAACATTGCATTTCCTCTTACAAATATGAAAAACCCACAGACAGGGAAAAAATATTCGAAGAATGAACTGCGGGAAAAGGTGAGCGAGGTCGCGCAGCTTGTGCAGGTGGAAGAACTCCTGAAAAGAAAACCCGGACAGCTGTCCGGAGGACAGCAGCAGCGGGTGGCGATTGCCCGGGCTCTGATCAAGCAGCCGGATGTTTTGCTGCTGGATGAACCGTTAAGCAATCTGGATGCGCGGCTTCGCCTGGAGATGCGCCGGGAAATTCGAAGGATCCAGCGGGAAACCAGGGTGACCACCATATTTGTTACGCATGATCAGGAAGAGGCTATGAGTATAACGGATCGGATCGTACTGCTGAACGGCGGTAAACTTCAGCAGGCGGACACCGCTCAGAAGATGTATATGGATCCATGCAACTATTTTGTTGCGTCGTTTCTTGGCAATCCGCCCATATCGTTTATCCGCGTGCTTTGCAGAAATGGAAGAGCTGTTTCGGAGGACGGCGTGGAGCTGCCCTACCCGACGGACTATGAGGGGGAGGCAATTCTCGGTATCCGTCCGGAAGCCTGGTGCGAGGGCACGGATCAGGGTGTGAAGGTTCGCGTTGACAGTGTTGAGAGCCGCGGGCAGGATCAGATGGTGCGTTTCCATATCGGAAAAGCTCAGATTACAGCCCTCGCAGATGCGGTCAGAGAGTTTAAGATCGGTGAGGAAGTTTCGTTTCTTCTTAGAACGGACCGCTGCTATCTGTTTGATCCCGCGGCCAGGAACCGAATTCGTACCGGAAGCACGGCCGTTTGAAGACTTCAGGGTATATCAGCATGGACAGATGGGGAGAGCTTATGTATGAAAAGGACGAAGAATAGGAACCGGTTTGTGACAGGCAAAAACGGGCAGCTGATGGTTCGGAGCAATAAGGCATTTCTTTTCCTTATACCACCGCTGGCGGTATTCCTGGCTTTCGTATTTTATCCATTAATTATGGTACTTCGTACCGCGTTTTACGAGAAATACGTTTACATCGTTTCAAAAGGATATGGCTTTGGCCTTGATTCTTTCCGCCATGTTCTGAACGATTCTGTATTCTGGATTGCGGTTAAGAATACGGGTATTCTGATGCTGGTTGCATTGCCTGCAACGGTGATCCTCTCCCTTATCATTGCGCTGATGATCAATTCGATTAAAAAGCTGCAGGGTCTTTTCCAGACACTTTATTTTCTCCCGTATGTCACCTCAACCATTGCTGTCGGTACGGCATTTTACTGCCTGTTTCATACGGATGTCGGTTATCTGAACTGGTTTCTGGGGCTGTTCGGTATTGATAAAATCGGCTGGCTGACGGACCCGTCAAAGGTGATCTGGGCGCTGACAATATTCTGCATTTGGAACGGTCTGGCTTTTAAGGTCATTCTGTTTCTCGCCGGCCTGCAGAAAATCAATCCGCAGGTATACAAAGCGGCTAAGGTGGACGGAGCTTCGCCCATGAAAACATTGTTCCGGATTACATTGCCGCTTCTTTCGCCGACAATCTGGATGGTTGTCATTGTGTCGGTCATTTATGTAGCCAGAACCTACAATGAAGTCTATGTTTTATTCACTTCGGTCAAATCTCCGATGGCCGGTTCCGGAAACTGCGCAATCACGCTGGCATATTACATCTACTATGAATTTTTTGTCCGCGGAGAAGTTAACTACGCTGCCGCGGCAGCTGTCATGTTCCTGATCGTCATCATGGCTCTGACCGTCATTCAGCGTGTTATATCCCGCAAATTTGTTCATTATGTGGGGTGATCTCGATGAAGGTAAAGGATAGACGTGAAACGGCAGCTGCGGTTCTGAAGTATGTATTCCTGGCATTGGGGCTTGTGCTGCTGCTGTTTCCTTTTATGTATATGTTCACATCCTCCCTGAAAACGGCCTCGGAAGCAACAGCCATTCCGCCTGTATGGTTTCCGAAGGTTCCTCAGTGGGACAATTACGCTCATGCCTGGAGCGCAAAACCTTTCGCCATTTATTTCAGAAACACATTCATTGTCTGCACGATTGTTGTCGGTATGACACTGATCTTTTCCATAATGGGAGCATTTGCGTTCACCATTTATATTTTTCCGGCAAAACAGATTCTGTTTTTCCTGTTTATGCTGACGATGATGGTGCCGGAGGAGCTTCTGGTTATCCAGAATTATATTACGGTATCGAATTTAAATCTTATCGATACCTATCTGGGAATTGCCTTTCCTTCCATCGCCAACGGGTTTTATATCTTCATGCTTCGTGAGCATTTCACTCAGATGCCATCCTCACTTTTTAAGGCGGCAAAGATGGATGGCTGCAGCGAATGGAAGTACCTGTGGCGAATTGTGGTGCCTATGAATAAAAATGCGATCTATACCATCGGCATCCTTTCTTTCATCGGTGAATGGAATGCTTTCATGTGGCCGAACATGGTTACCCGGAATGATACGCACCGGATGATCACAAGCGGACTTGCTACCTTCCGCAATAATACAGCCTCCAGCTACCATTTTCTGATGGCAGCCAGCTGTATTGTTATCCTTCCGATCATTATCCTTTATATCTTTTTCCGCAAACAGATTATTTCCGGGGTTGCGGATGGAGGTATTAAAGGTTAACGATAAATTATCCAGATCTCGGATGAGTCTGGAAAACAGAAGATCACAAAAGCTTAAAGATTTCAGGAGGATTTGTTATGAAAAAACGTTCGTTACTGCTGTTGAGCCTTAGCATGGTTTTAGGAATAACCTTTGTTGATGGCGCTTCGTCTTCCTCAATCGCTTTAGCCGGTGAATCCGCTTCATCGGGAGAGAAAGTCGAAATGGATCTGACAGAACCGATTACAATTCAGTTCTGGGAAAACCTGGACAACGAAACCTATGATTCGGATGTACAGAAGGTAGTGGATTCCTTTAATGAAACCGTAGGAAAGGATCTCGGAATTACGGTGGAAATGACCGTGCAGTCCGGTGGTATCGAGGCTCTTGAGACAAATCTTGTGGCTGCCATCAAGTCAGGCAGCGGCGTTCCTAATGTGATTACCACGGAAGCTACCTACGTACCGGATTATCTGCAGGCACAGGCAATCGTTGATCTCACTCCGTACATTAATTCCGGTGATTACGGGCTGGATATGAGTGACTACTATGATGTTTTTGCTGATAGCAGCTCCAGCTATCCGGAAGAAGGTATCTACACCCTGCCGGCATTCGTATCCGGCGAGGTAATGTACTATAATAAAGACTATTTTGATGAAAACCAGCTGACGGTTCCGACTACCTGGGATGAAATGGTAGATACAGCTACGAAAATAGCCGATAAGGAAGGGCATGCCGCCTTCGGATGGGATGATCCGCTGAAAACCTTTACAACGCTTTCCACTCAGGCAGGCGCGGGCTACACGGATAAGGACGGAAATATATTGTTCGGCGGCGATAATCTTTCGAAAGCCATCGACGCCGTATCCTGGTACAAGGATCAGATCAACGCCGGCATTTTCCGCACGGCAGGTTCGGACTATTATTTCTCCGGCCCCTTCGGAAGAAAAGATGTTTATATGTACATCGGATCCGGAAATGAAGCACAGTTTATTCAGTATAAATTCCCGGAAGGCGGAGAATTCAACTGGGCGTGCGCGCCGATCCCGCAGGGCAAAGACGGCTGGAGCGGCGAAAAGGCTGATTATTCCGAAGGCTATCTGCTGGCTATGATGGATCTTAATAATGATATGGAGGCAAGATGGGCGTCCTGGATCTTTATGCAGTATTTCGAGCAGCCGGAATCAGTGAAGACCTACACTTCCTCCGGCGCATTCCTGCCGTATCGTAAGAGCGTAGCCGAATCCGATGACTGGAAGAACGCAGCCGGCACCGCCCAGATTGCAGGCGTTGAGCAGATGGATGAGTTCTATACTTATTACGGATTTGACGGAGCTGCCGCACTGCGCAGCGATGCAACCCTGGCGATGCAGAATATCCTGGACAATGATGCCGATGTTACACAGACCCTGACCGACCTTGCAAATAACTATGCAAAATAAGGTTCATCATGGGAGCAAAGCTTCCATCCGGGCACTCTGATCGGGGAAGCAATAAAGAATAAATTTCAAAGTAAGCTATGGAGGAAAAGACCAGATAATGAGTGAAGCAGAATATTATGATCCCTGGGCTTATACAAAAACAAAACATGGGATTTCGGCGGACCTGGTAATTTCGGCACTGCAGAAATGCATCCGCCGTGCAGATGAATATACGGCTATGCGAATGGCATATGAACTTTATGTAACCTCTCCTTTTCATGAGGATAAGATGTGGACAAGGCTTATGGTGATCGCTGTTGAAGACATCGGGTTTGGAGATCCCAATGCGCTGGTCATTGTCAAAACGTTGAATGATCTGCGTAAGGAATATCCCTATGGTGACGGCGATCGTTCCATTTTCTTCCTGTATGCGATCCGGTATTTATGCCGCTGCAAAAAGGAACGTTCAACGGACAATATCAAGAATATCATCATGAAAGAGAACGCTAAGGGTTTCGTTCCTGAAATTCCGGAATGGACCATCGATATGCACACAAACAAAGGGCGCTTCGAACTTGGACGTGATGTTTTCTATTTCCTTGATGAAGCCAGCAAGGTTCAGCCTCTGTGGGAAGGGTACGATGATTCCTACCGCCAGCAGCTGTACAAGATGTGCCTGGAAGAAAAAGAGGAAGCAGAAAAGCAGCAGAAGAAAGAAAAGAAGAGCGACAGCGAGTGAATTAAATACTCCATCTGAAAAGAGTGCCGTATCAGTAATTGCTTACCGATACGGCACTCTTTTTCCCTGCTGTCTGCAAAAGCCTCATCTACAATCAGCTTTTTCCCCTGCTGTCTGCAAAAGCCTCATCAATAATTAGCTTTATTGCCTGCTGTCTGTTAAAGCCTCATCTACAATCAGCTTTTTCCCTGCTGTCTGTTAAAGCTTCATTACTGAGCTGCTTTTATTCTCAAAATGTAAATTCGATCGGCGTTGCTCCTGTCATACTGTCAGCGGCAAGAAGGTTGATCTTTGCTTCTTCAATATGGAGTGTCTTAAAGAATTTTGTTCCATCCGTTGCCGTAGTGAATTCTACGATAAGCGTCGTGTCTACAGGGCCGGTATATTCAAAATCTACACTTTCGCCATCCGCAAGGCCATCTTTTGCAAGGTTCTTGCCCTTGCCGGAGGTTCCTGCGGCATCCTCTGTCACAGCCTCGGTTCCGACTTCTGCAACGGACCCGGCAGCCGATTCGGTGGCAGCTTCTGAATTCTCTTCAGCAGCTGATTCAGTGGCAGCTTCCGCTGCATTCTCTTCAGCAGGTGCCGGATAAACATAAAGCTCTGTCACATCTTCACCGGTTGTATTGATGAAGGTATACTTTCCTGTCGCTTCCGGAACTTCAAAACTGATCGGGGTAGCACCGCTTACGGTATCCGCAGCCTTTAATGCGATCGGCACATCCTCGATATGAAGGGTTTCAAACTTGGAGTCTACACCGCTTTCCGTTACAAACTCAAGTACCAGTGTTGCATCCGAGGGTGCATTGTAAGTAAGAACAAGCTTCTTGTTCTCCGCAAGTCCGTCCGGGCACTGATTTTCTCCCTTTTCTCCGCCCGCTTCGTACAGATAGATTTCCTTTACTTCTTCACCGGTGGTATTGTATAGACTATATACGCCGGTGGCTGTCTGGGCATCTGTTGTTTTTTCTTCAGCAAATGCGGTTGTTCCAGCAGCAAGAATTGTCACTGCAGATAAAACGGGCATCAGGTTTCTGAATTTCATCATGTCATAATAACCTCCTTCGTTAGCATGAGGGGATTATAGCATGATTACATTTGAATATATCCTTACAATAATTTATAATATCCTTACACTTTCATCACAAAAGCAGGGAAGATCGGGAGGGCGAAGCTCATTCATGAACAGCGATCCGTATCATATTCATGTTGAAAAATATCCCGTCGTTTTCGGGCAGGCCTGTAAGCAATTTTTATCCTTTTCTCTCCAGATTCGGGAATTCGGGCGTGTCACGTCCAATACCGATGACCCGCACGGAGAGTACTTTGTTCACTACCATCGTCTTAACTATATCCTGGAAGGACATCCTTATTTTATAGATCATAATAGAATTATCACATTAGAACCCGGCTGTCTGGTTTATATGCCGCCAAATACAGCGCTGCATCTTGATAAAAATGCAGAAACCTTAAAGCTGATTTTTATCAACTTTGATCTGGGGTCTCTTGATGTACGGGAAACTTTTTATCAGTTCATGGAGACACTTTTTCCTGACCGCCATGTCCATGACCGGAATGATGAGTTAAAAAATATTTTATATACAATTTACGAGATGGGGATAGAGCATCAGCCGGGCGTTGCTCTTGAAATTCAGAACCTTTTTGAAATTCTGTTTCTGCATATATTTCGTATGTCTCAGCATTATCCCGCTCTTCATGAAAAAAATCCTGCAACGGGTTCGGTCACAATCCTGGAAGCGGCCATGGATTATATCAATGCGAATCTGTCCCGTCCTTTCAGGATATCTGAGATGGCAGCAGAATTGAATATCAGTGAAAATTATCTTTATAAAGTGTTCGTAAAGAAAACCGGTGATCCCCCAACCGTCTTCATAAAAAAACTTCGGATTGACCTGGCGAAAAGTTCCCTGTCCAATCGTTAAGGAAAGAATCGAAGGTGGTGCAAACGAAAAAGCAGCATTGCGCTTTCCGATAACTGCCCTTTCGTTTGCATCAATTTCGATTTTTCCTGG
>ONLK01000093.1 GCA_900318615.1 uncultured Eubacteriales bacterium | reverse complement strand
TTTCGCGCCACTTCATGCCTCATGTGGGGCGTGTCAATAAGTCCTGCCACCACTCGCATGCAAGCATGCGTGGCGGCGGACTTTTGACACGGTAATCATATAATAAAAGAAATGCTTCCTTTAATCGGAAGGGGGCCATATGAAAAAATTCAGATATGCCCTGATTGTCATTCTGACATCAATACTTTTCCTGCATTTCGGGATCTGCCTGAACCTGCCGGAACATGTTCTGCGTACGGGATGGTTGGCAAAAATTCTTACGTTGTCCGGAAGCAATTCCGGTCATCTGATAGAAGTACTCCTTTTATATACTCTCATCATCATCTGGATGGAGTTTACGCTGCAAAGGACTATTCACCGGGATGAAAATGCAGGGATTATTGTTAATACAGTTCTGATGCTGGTCTGGCTGGCACTTCGTACCTGCAGGTATTTTATTCCCTTGAATTCTTTGCCCGGCAGGTACATTTTGTATGCCTGCTTTATTCCCATGATAGGACTTCCAATCCCATTTCTCTATCTGACCATCATTATTGACAGGCCGGAACAGCACACCCGGCTTCCGCTGTACTTTAAGATGATGTTTATGACGGTGCCGGTACTAGCGCTGCTGGTTATAACAAATGATTTCCATCAGTCTGTTTTTAAATTCGGCACGGATGGAAACGGGAAAACGAACTATACGTACAGGCCCGGATTTTATATTATCACCATCTGGATTTTCATCATCCTGCTGGCGGCAGCTTTGCAGATTTTTCATCTGAGCCGGGGCGTTCGTGAACAAAGAAAGAGAGCCCTTCCTTTTATTCTGTGGATTTTATTTGTTATCTACTGTGTCGGATATTACAGATATCTTCCGATTTTCTGCGGGGGAGATTTCTGCAGCACCTGCTGCATTTTTAATATTTTTTTTATTGAACTCATGATGCAGACGGGGCTTCTTCCCAACAACACAAGGTACAGAAAGCTGTTTGATATTTTACCCCTGGATATGCAGATTTTGTCGGAGGACGGCCAGATTATATCTGCAGCGAAAAGGGCGGACCCTGTATCGCCGGAGATCTGGAAGGCGCTGAAAGAAGATCCGGCAGCCGGGATACACAAGGATAAAGATACGATTATCCATGCGAATAAAATCACGGGCGGCATGGTGATCTGGTGTGAAGATATCAGCGGGATGAACGGTATTGACAGGGAGCTGAAGAGGACGAATGCCCGGCTGGATGCTGCCCATCGTCTGCTGGTGCAGGAGAAAAACGCAAAAAGGAACATGGAAACAGCCCGGGCGAGGGAGCAGATTTATCAGTCTCTGGAAACGGAGATTTCCGAAAAGATGAGAGAACTTGAGCAGGCTCCCGGTCAGCTGCCGGAGGAAAAGGAGGCCAGAAAGCGGCAGTGGGGTTATATCGCCCTGCTTTTATGCAATATCAAGCGGCGATGCCATATGTTTTTCCTTACGCAGTCCGGAACAGATCTTTCAGGAGAGGATCTGACTGCATATCTGAACGAGCTTTCAGACTTTGCGTCTTACGCCGGGATATCTTCACTGGTGCAGAGCACGCTGAAAGGAAATATCCCGGTTGCAAGAACCCTGTGCCTGTATGAATTTTTTTTCAACGCTCTTCTTTTTGCCATGAAAAACGGGCGAATGACCTTACTGTGCCAGCTGGACAGCGTTGAGGGAGTGCCGCGGCTGCGCCTGCTTTCCGATGAGCGGATTGCAAATTTCACGGTGTCCGCGGAACTTGAGAAGGTTCTGACACCGGTCCGGGGCCATGTGGAGGCACGCCGGATTGAGGATATGGGCAGTGTAAGTGTAACCTTTGCAGGAACTGCATCTTCATCGGGAGGTGAGGCGGATGACGGACTTTAATCAGCTTGATGTCAGCATGTGCCTGTTCCTAACGGTGGCGATTCTGGCTTCATTTTCCTTTCAGATGCTCGTTGTAATCGGTTTTATTCAGTTCAGACGGATGAAATCGGCGCCGCTGTGGGGACTAATTCTGGAACTGGCGGTTCTTGCGCAGATGGTGCTGTCGGCATTTGTTCAGGTGAAATCGTGGGACAGCAGCACCTACGGCACGGCAAAAAACATCGGCAGCACCGGAAGCGGCACCGCGGGCAGGATCGGCAGCAGCGGAAGCGGCATCACGGGCAGGATCGGCAGCAGCGGAAGCGGCATCACGGGCAGGATCGGCAGCAGCGGAAGCGGCATCACGGGTACCGCGGGCAGTGAAAACACGGTACTAATCAGCCTGCGCTGGATCATTTTTGCAGGTCTGGCAGTCGCCGGGATCGTGGCACTGATCATTAAAATGAAAATGCAGATGGCCTCACTTCGAAAATGGGGACAGGCCTGTTTCCTGCTGTCGCCGGCAGCGGCGGTTTTCTTCATTCTGCCATCCATGGAGGAACGGAGACCGGAAAATTTCAGCTTTCGGATGCTGCTCGTTACTTTTTTTCTGCTGGGGCGGGCTGCTTCCGAAGCCGTCTTTCAGCACAGGAAGCGAAGGAAATACGTGGTCGCCGGATCCGTAAAAGAAGCCATTGATACTATACCGGTCGGACTTCTATATTATCAGAAAAATGGAAGGATACTGCTTTTGAATAGTCAGATGCAGAAGATTATGCGGACACTGTCCGGCAGGGTTTACCGGAACGGAAATGATTTTTGCGCGGATCTTAGGGACGAAAAGAAGCCTGCGGGAAAAGCGCGGGAGAGGATCGGAGCACAGACCGCTTTCCGTGTGGGGGACCGGCGCTGGATGTTTACGCTTCATGAAAATATGACGGACAGGGATCCCTGCAGTCTTTTGACGGCGATGGATGTAACTGACGAGTGGACAGCGACGAAAAAGCTCCTCGAGCATACCCGCGCGTTAAGGAAAAATAATGAGGATCTTCGAAAACTGACGATCGATCTTGGGAAAATCAGCCGCATGCAGGAAATCGGGCGTGCCAGGAGTCAGCTTCACGAGACGATGGGGCAGCAGATCAGTCTGCTCCTGCGGACACTGCAGGACGGAAAAGAACCGGATCAAAAGCTGATTGCGGCACTTTCCCAGAATTTTCTGAAACAAATGGCACAGCCGGTTCAGATTCCGCCCTCACAGGCAATCGCGTCTTTGATAGAAACCTACCGCGCAGTCGGCATCAGCGTTCGGGTAACCGGCCGGCCGGCATCGGAAGAAGATGCCGCTCTGGCGCAGGTCAATATACTGACGGAAGCGGTCACAAACGCAGTCCGCCACGGCTATGCAACTGAAATCAAGGCGGAATTTTCCGAAACGGGAGCATTGGAAGAACAAGGTACAAGTGCCGGTGAAAAGGCAGAAACTGAAGGAAATGCCGGCAAAAATGCAGGTCGGTGTACAGAGAACGAGAACAGTGAAAGCACAGAGGCCGGCGTAAATGCGGATGAAAGCGCAGAGCCCGGCGGAAATGAATTGACACAGAAAAGTACACTTCCGGGAAATTCCTGGCTGCTTCGGATATCCAACAATGGAATAACCGAGATGGGACCGGTGCACGAGGGCGGAGGCATTGCGCATATGCGCGAGATTGCCGCGCAGATGGGCGGCACTTTTCAATACGGGGTAGAATCCGTAAAATCGGAGTTTTATATCATGATTTCACTTCCAAAGGAGACCGGATGATAAGAGTATTGATTATAGAGGACCATGCGTCCATGAGAGAATCACTGACCGCTGCCTTTGAACAGACGGAAGATATCAGGACCGTGGGAGAGGGGGCCAGCGCTGAATTTGCGCTGGCTTTGTGTGAAAAACTGAAACCGGATGTGGCTTTGCTCGATGTGTGCACGGAAGGAGGAGCATCCGGCCTGACCGCAGCAAAGGAGATTCATGAAAAATATCCTCAGATCCGGATTGTTATCATGACCGCATTTGATGAAATTTCCTATGTGCCGCGCGCCAGAGCGCTGGGCGCCGACGGGTTCATCTACAAAAGCAGGAGTCTGAGCTGCTTTGTGGAAGTCATCCGCAGCGTTTATGCCGGCGAAAAATGCTTTCCGCAGCCGAAGACCATTCCCATGCCGCAGGGCGAAGCCCCGCTTACCGACCGCGAGATGGAGATTCTGCGCCTGCTGTGCAAACACATGAGTTCAAAAGAAATCGCTGATGAGTTATTCATCAGCGAAAATACAGTAAAATATCATAAGAAAAACATGCTTCAGAAAACAGGCTTCTCCAGCACCATCGACCTTGCCTTCTACATGATCAGCAACGGGTGGATTAATCCGATGTATTAATCGCGTTTACTCCTCTGACTAGAAATATATTCATCGATAAGTTTTAGATTCAGTTTTCGATATTCTGAAGGTGTTCTTCCAGTATATTTCCTAAATACATAGCTAAAATAGTTACTACTTGAAAAGCCTAGAGATAATGCCAGGTTGGTTATACTTTCTGGTTTTTGCAGAAGAACAGCTTTGGCATATTCTATTTTTTGCATAGTAATAAATTCTGCAGGGGATGTGCCAATATTTTCCTTAAATTTTATTTTAAAACGCGACAGGGAATATCCCGCAATTTCGGATAAATATTCTAATGTTAATTTTTCAGTTATATTGTTTAACCTGAATTATTCATGGAACAGATTTTCAGCTAAAACCATGCCATGAACTTTTAAATCTGACTTGTTCAGTTTATACCAGACATCAATTCTACTTAAAAG
>ONLK01000063.1 GCA_900318615.1 uncultured Eubacteriales bacterium | reverse complement strand
TACTTGTGTTCTGCAGTTATAGAAAGCCTCCTGAAAAAGAATAAGCAGTTGGAAACCTTGTTCAAGTTTTCCGACTGCCTAACAGAATACACAAAATCAGAAGACGAATCTAGACGCCGCCTGTTTGACGCTTACTATCAATAATTATTCTCCCGCAGTTTCTTCTTCCGTTGATTTTGCCGGCCCAAATGTCCCGGTTGTATGCGAATTATCCTCATCCCCATACGCACAGGAATTTCCGGAGACAACGGTTGCATTGTAAAGCCCTTCTATTGTCATAAGGGAACCATCCCTTCCACTATACATGGGATTGTAATTCGTAATAGCATCCCCCTGGCTGTCTGTCACAGTCACCATAACATCCGAAATAATATCTCCCACCATACACTTAACGATAAATGGTTCTCCCTTGCCTTCATAAAGAACGTCGCCTTTGCTTAACGTACCATCTTCATTCGGACCTTCTGTCCGGCAAACAGTCACGGACGCATTTTCATCCGCCGGTACAAAACAAAATGCGTTATAATTACTTCCCGCACTAATTATCCTCTCCTCCGGTATCCGGATCATAAACGGATAAGCCTCCGCCTGTTCGGCAATTCCTGAATATCCCTCTATTCTGTTCTCTATTCTATTCTCTATTCCATCCTCTGTTCCATTCTCTATTCCATCCTCTGTTCCATTCTCTATTCCATCCTCTGTTCCATTCTCTATTCCATTCTCTATTCCATCCTCTGTTCCATTCTCTATTCCATCCTCTGTTCCATCTGGAGTACTTACTCCATCCAGGCAGCCGAGATCAATTATTGCACAGATGTCCTCATTTTTGTTAATCATGGTTCTTAGCTGCGAAAGATTCTTTCTCACCGGTTCGGCAGCGGTACTAACCGGAAACAGCATTGCTGCCGCCAGCACACAGATCAAAGTTTTAAACTCTCCTCTCATACAAATCACATCCTTTCCCCGGTAATCGATGGTTTTTTACTTCTACAATTTTATTATATTCAGAAAGAAGAAACCTTGCACTACTTTGGAGACAAACCTGAACCTGCCATAGGCTGCACGATGTGAACAGACCTGTTATTGCGCTTAAGAATTGCCCGGAATTCTTCTGCGCCGTTGCTTTGGTACACGCCCGGCGCGGCGTCGATCTTCGACGTCAACCAGACTCGCCGCCACGCGCTTGCTTTGGTGCATGACAAGACGCGGCCTTGCCTTTCGCCATTGCCCAAAGTTCCTGCAACGCGCCTGCTTTGGTGCATGGCAAGACGCGATGCCAGCTTTCGCCGTTGCCCAAGGTTCCCACCGCGCCGTTGCTTTGGTACACACCCGGCGCGGCGTCGATCTTCGGCGTCAACCAAACTCGCCGCCGTGTGCTCGCTTTGGTGCATGACAAGACGCGGTGCCAGCTTTCGCCATTGCCCAAAGTTCCTGCAACGCGCCTGCTTTGGTGCATGGCAAGACGCGGTGCCAGCTTTCGCCGTTGCCCAAAGTTCCTGCCACGCGCTTGCTTTGGTGCATGACAAGACGCGGCCTTGCCTTTCGCCATTGCCCAAGGTTTCTGCCGCGCCGGCTGTCCGGACATAGCCCTATTTTCTGCGTGATTTACTCTCCCGGGACTCCATTTTTTGAAATTCTCTGTTTTTCGCGAGCCGGATGAGGAAAATTATCCCGCGGAAGGTAAGCTCCAGACACATGGCTATCCAGACACCTCTAAGGCCTATGCGAGGTGCCAGAAAAAGTGAAAGTGTAACACGCACACCCCAGATACTGATCAGGCTCATCAGAGCCGGCGCCAATGTATCGCCGACTCCCCGAAGTGCTCCTGCCGCGACGATGGAAGCAGCAAACATCGGCTCTGCAAGAAGTTCAATCCGCAGAACCTGCGCCCCAAGCCTCCGCACTTCCTCCACTGGCGTCATAAACGCAAAAACATATGGACAAAGAAAGTACATAATAAGGCCGCCAAGGCTCATGATTGCCATCCCCATAAAAGTAGTGAGCCACCCGAATGAGCGCACGAGATCTTCCCGTTTCGCCCCATAAGCCTGTCCGACCAGTGTTGTCGCAGCTCCCTGAATACCATATCCCGGCATATAGCAGAGTGCCTCTGCCGTGACTGCAAATGAATTCGCTGCTAGAGCATTCGTCCCGAGCGGAGCGACAATTCCGGTAGTATAAACCTGCGCGCTGCAGCTTGCCGTCTGCTCCAGCGCCATCGGTAATCCGATACGTACGGCATTCTTAAGGATTTCCCGATTTCTCTCCCTGTCCTGTTCCCGGCTTCGTTCCTTACCCCGCTTTTCCGTATATCTTACGGATAAAACAGGCGGCTTCTTCCACACGCAGATAATAGATAGCATCATTGTAACAGCGAACGACAGGGCTGTTCCAAGGGCTGCGCCCGCAACACCCAGGCCGGCTCCGGGCATGGTTATCCCCACGGCCGCCTTGTGTGTCGGGAAAATAAGAAAATAATTGAAGACCACATCAAACCCGCACATCAGGGAAGACAGGATACCCGGTGTCTTCATATTTCCAGTACACTGCAGCGCCCCGGTGTGAAGAAAATACATCTGCCGTACCGGAATAAATACAGCATAAATTCCAAAATACGATGCTGCCATTGAAACAACTTCCCGTGAACTGCCAAGCCAGCGCGGCAGCATGGGAGACAGCAGCACAGCCACCGCACAGAGGATAAGTGAATATATAAGTGAATATAAGAGTGCACATTTCATGATTCGGCGGGCACGCTGTCCGTCGCCAGCGCCACAGGCATGTGCAATCTGAACATTAAACCCTCCTGCGGCAGCACTAATCAGTCCCCCAATCAGCCATGTACTTGACGCTACAAGGCCAATGGATGCACTGGCCGCTGCTCCGAGAGAACCAACCATGGCAGAATCGATATACTGCATTACGATTTCCGAGATTTGCGCCAGAATCCCCGGCACTGATAGCTCCCATACAATTCGTATTTTTTCCTGCAGTGAAAGCATAGTAAGTTCTTGTATATTCAGCTGAAAACTATTTTTATGCATAAAATTTCAACCCCAGCAAAACGCTGCAGCATCCTGACCGGAAGTAAAACTACAACGTCAGTATTTTAGTCAGATGCAAAACTGCAGCGACAGTATTTAAGTTAGATGCAAAACTCCAGCGGCAGTATTTTAATCAGAAGCAAAACTGCAGCGACAGTATTTAAGTTAGAAGTAAAACTGCAGCGACAGCATTAAAATTCGAAAAAACTGTTATCCGCCGCCGCAGCCAACATCGCAAGTATATCAAATCGCAGCAGTATTGTCTCTCCTCCTGGTACTTTCCCCGGTCAAAGCCCGCAAAGGCTCTGCTCTATATTGCCCAAAACCACGAAATGGTTCTCTGTGACCGCAATATAGCAGAGCTGCGGGACATCCTGAACCGTAAGGCACCCAAATATCTGCCGGATGCAGAAGTACTGCCTGCAGAAATGTCTTATGAACGATTCCCGCAGTTGACCATGCGGAAAAGCTGATACGTGATGCAAAAGACCAGCCAATACTGAATGCCGCCATCGTCTCCGATATAGATGTGATCCTGACCGGAGATAAAGACTTTTTAAGTCTCGATATGGAACATCCAAAATGTATAACGGCTGCACAGTTCTTTGAGTATGAAGGCGTGAAGGAATGACCTCTGCGCCTTTTCTTCTGCAAGTATATTGCTTTGGTTCGCCATCATAATGGTTAAATGCCTCTTTCCAGATCTGTCTGGAGCAGACATACGTCCCGGCATATCCATCCAGCCATCCATGAACCTGCCCTGCCATCGTATTTTCCTTCATGAACGTTTTCCGGTATTCAATGATCTGCCCCTCCATTACTTTTGGAAGTTTCAGAAGGCTGCCTTTGTCCTTACAGGAATTGGAGATGACCATTGCATTCGTCCAAAGCCGGTTGAAATCTGCCCTCGATTCTTCTTCATTATCAAGAAGATGCTTGTCCGTGCTGACGAAAAAAAGGACCGCCGGCAGGCGATCCTTTGAATATAATTTTTCTGTTTTAAAAGTATAGCGGATTGATTTAATATTTTATTTCCGGCAGCCCCATGTACGCGAGCATTCCGTTGACAGCATTTTTTGCTCCGCTTACCGCATGTACAACGGTCTTAGGTCCTGTCACCACATCCCCGGCGCTGAATACACCGCTCGTGGTTGTCATATTGTGCTCATCCACAAGCAAAAACCCTCTGTCATCACATTCCAGCTCAGCTGTCGTACGCAGAATCCTGTGTCTTACGCCCTGGCTGATGGCAATGATGGCAGAGTCCGCGGGGAAGAACTGTTCCTCCCCGGTGCAGCCTGCATAGTGTCCCTTTTCATCAAATACACAATCACGGAAAACAGGGCCTTCCGGTGTAAAACGCTGAATACCTTTTCCATATTCAATTGTCGCGCCTTCCAGCTCAGCATAGCCGATTTCGATTGAATTTGCCCTGGCATTTTTGTCCTGTGAAAACAGAGTCACTTCCCCGGCACCCTGTCTCAGTGCTGTACGTGCCACATCAACGGCCGTATTGCCGGCTCCGATGATGGCCACACGGCGCCCCAGATCGTAATACGTATGATTGGCAAGATAGTCAAAGCCATAATGAACATTCGGCAGCGTTTCGCCGGGAATGTCCAATCCCTTCGGTTTCCAGGCCCCGGTGCCTACAAAGACTGTCTCATATCCGTCGCGAAAAAGATCCTTGATCTTCAGTACGGCTCCGATCGCCGTATTCGGGCGGATGTGAATCCCCATTTTCAGCATCCGTTTTCTGTACCTCTGAAATATCTCTTTCGGGAGTCGGAAATCCGGGATTCCATATTCCGGAACCCCACCGATCTGATTGTTTGATTCGAAAATAGTAACATCAACTCCGGATAATGCCAGCAAAATTGCCGCTGTCATTCCGGCGGGACCGGAGCCGACCACCGCAGCCTTTTTTCCGGTTGCCGGCGCGCATGTCAGATTGCAGCGATCCATGTAATAATCCGAAACAAAATGCTCAATTTCATAGAAATGTACCGGAGTGCTCTTAATCCCCTGAATGCAGTGCCCTGCGCACTGCATCTGATGATCACACACCTGTGCGCATACAACAGACATAGGATTATTTCTGAACAGCCGTTCACCTGCCTCCATCAGTTTTCTTTCCTTAAAAAGTCCGATTATTCCCGGGATATCCGTATGAACCGGACATCCTTCCTGACAGCGCGGCTTCCTGCACAAAAGGCATCGATTAGCCTCCTCTACCAAATGAATTGCCATCGTAACCTCCCTTATCGATGAAATCATCACCGAAACTACTACCCAATAACAGTTTCCGGCCGAAAAGCTTCCCGCCCATTTATACTTTAAGCGAGTCCTTCAGGAAAGTCTAATTCCAAAAAGTAATTTCATTATGAGAGGTAATAATAGTTCAGGAATAATGCTCATTTATCAGAGTGCTTTCATTTCATTTTTCAAACCTTTCAGGAATATTACAGCCAGAATGATTGAAACAACACAATCGGTCCAATCCGCCATTGGAATCGCCCAGATAACACCAAACACTCCCAGAACCGGCTGCAGCGCAAACATAATGGGAATGTCGACGATCCCCTTTCGAAGTAACGACAGCACCAGCGCCGGTTTCTTTTTGCCAACTGCCTGGAACAAGGTAATTACGAAGAAATTGATGGATGTGGTCGGACAGATCAGACAAATAATTCGAAGGAATTTTCCAGCTACATCCACCGTCTCGGCATCGTCGATAAACCAACGGACAATGCTCGTGGACCCTGCATAAAGCATAGTCAGCATTATGACTCCCATCAGTACACCTGCAATCACTGTGCAGCGTACCGCCTTATGGAAACGATCTCCTTTTTTTGCTGCGTAGCAATAAGCAAATAAAGGCAGTACACCTTGATTCAGTCCCTGCGCAAGCGCGAACGCAAACATATCGATCTTTTTTGCAAGGCCGATACCCGCAATGGCGATGGTTGAATAGTTTCTCAGCTGTCTTGTCATGATAATATTGGAAGCTGTGGACATCAATGTCATCACACAGCTTGGCAATCCTACCATCAACACTTCCCTCACTATTTCGGGTGAAAGACAACTCTTCGCCGGAAATAGCTCAAACTGATACTGTTCATTATTTCTATGAATGTATATGATGAAGAATACTGTAGCTGCCAGATTTGAAATCATTGTGGCAATCGCCGCTCCCCGAAGACCGAGTTTTAATGAAAACACAAAAATAGGATCCAATATTATATTAAGTACGCCGCCCATTGCGACACCAAACCCAGCTGCTTTGGAAGCTCCTTCCGCACGAATCAAATGAGCCAGCGTTACGTTCATGATGGTCGGAATGCCGCCAATGGTAACAGTCCAAAACACATATTGAAAAGCAAATGGGTAGATCTCGTCATTTGCTCCCATGAAAGGCAACAGCACCCTTCGAAGGAAATAAAATGACATTGAATACAGCAGGCCAACGATCAATGCTCCCCATACAGCAAAGGCAAATGCATCACGCGCAATCTCCCGCTTTCCCACGCCATTGCTACGCGCAATCAGGCTGGCGCCGCCGATACCAAACAAGCTTGCGATGGCGTTAAGCATGACAAAGGCTGCCATACACACATGAACTGTCGCTACCTGAGCAGGATCTCCGATCTGCCCTACGAAATAAGTGTCCGCAATGTTATAGACCACATTGATCAGCTGACTGATAATCGACGGAACCGCAAGAGCCATTATGGCCTTGGAAACCTTCTCCTCTTCAAACAGAAATTTCGAATCTTCTACCATCCCTGTCTCCTATCTTTAACCATCGTCACTTCATATACCTTCATAGTGGCTACTGCCTGTGATCTTCGTTTTCATTATTCCTCTCCCGGATACAGTATGCGATGCTTCAGTGGCAGCCATTCACTCAGTGCCAGACGAAGTGTATCATCCCAAAGATCCCATTCGTGTCCCATTCCTTTGACCACCTCTATTCTCGTTTTGTATCCCCACTCGCGAAGATCTTTCTCCGCACGGGTAGCGCGAAACAGCGCGTGATCGCAGTCACCGACGCGAAAGAACATTTCCGGAAGCTCCTTGCCAGCCTCAGCGTTCGCCTTCGCGATGCCAAACACATCATTCACCGTACCTTTGATAAAGTCAGGTTCTTCAATGAGTCTTGCAATTTTGCCAAGCGGAATTGGAGGCAGCGGGCAATCAAAATCCGGTACCCCGTCCTTGGTCGGTACAACTGTGCGCACACCCGGTCTTGTTGCGGATCCAGACATACACAGGACTGCTGCGAACTTGTCCGGATTGGTAATGCCCATTTTCATTGCACCGTGAGATCCCATTGAAAGTCCGGCCACAAAGGTATCTTCTCTCTTCTGCGAAATCGGAAAAATAGCTCCCATCACTTTCGGCAACTCATCCACCAGGAAAGTGTAGTACTGTGCCGGCCCGTCAACCGCATCTGTATAGACCTGGTTGTAGTCATTGGGCATGATAACCGCGACTTTATTCTCTTCCGCGTATCTGACAATGTTTGTGTTATGAATGTAATCGCAGTCATCACCGCTGCCGCCGTGGAGCAAATACAGTGTCTGATATTTCATACCGTTTACATACACCTGATCGCGTCCGTAATAGGAATCTGTAAAGCTGAAGGTGGGAATGATTACCGTTACATTAGTCATCATTCCGAGCATCTTTGAAAGAAAATTAAAATGAATAACAGCCATTACCGGCCCTCCTTATTTATGCTGATTTAAAAGCCAGGACATGATTCCATGTTCGTTATGATATGTCGGCACCCAGCACATATGGTTCCAGCCAAACAGTGCCTTCAGCGGCATATCTTCTATGATACCAATCCCATACGCCTGCAGTTCCTCCGGCGAGTAAAGCGTCAGATGTGCATCTGCGTTTCCGTCATCCTTCAGTTTCATAACAGCATCCACCAGATATTTATGACGATAGAGCGTATGATCAATGTAGGATGCGGCAACCCATACCTTCTGATGAGTCATATTACTTAGGATCCGAAAAGTCTCCGGTGTCATGGAAGGACAGCATGGCACTGCCGCCGCAAAAAGATCCGACGCAATATTCATCGCCCGTATAGTTCCGGCACCTCCCATGGAAAGCCCGGTTACGTAGACTCTGTCTCCATCCACTCTTCCGTCTGCGATCATTTCCCGAATGATATCGCATACCTGCGACAGATATCTTCTGCACCAGCCCTCCTCCGTGCTTTGATCACTGGTAGCATAAGTCTGTGCCAGAAATGTCTTCAGTTCATCCTCCGTCGGTACATGTCCGGGCGCCTGCGGTGCCATCACATAGCAGTCTCGATACGTTTCTGCAAGATATGCCGGTCCAAAGCAGCCTGTAAGCTGACGAATATTATCGAAACCGCTCTCCCCTCCGCCATGCAGGAAAAGGATCAGCGGTCTTTTTCCCTGTACCCCTGCAGGACTGTAAAGGCGGTACATAACTTCCCCCGATTCGTGTGCCTCAAAAAGGTCTACCCACTCGGTGTGTA
>ONLK01000070.1 GCA_900318615.1 uncultured Eubacteriales bacterium | reverse complement strand
TATTCACTTGATAAGTGAAACGCAATATTCAGTTAAAAAGCAGTAACTACGTGGCTTTCAGCCACATTCACGGCATCGCCGTGAATAATCTAGGTTTATCGTTAAGAAATTGTATTTTCAGATCTTAAAAATGGTTGTATAACAAAAAGCAGCAGTTAAACCGCGCAGTCACTTGAACTGAAAGAGTGAATGCGCATCAGATGGTTCAGGAGTATAGTAAAGTGAATAACCAGGATAATTATGATGAGTACTACCGCAAAGTCACGCGTACCCGCCTGCACAGCAGGCACAGCCATAATGAGCATCACATGGCTATTCCGTGGGATGAACTGGAGGCAGGCAGCGACAGCGTGCCTGCCGTTCAGGCACCGTTTAAGAAAAAGGCAATTCTGGCCAGCCGCGTCGGACTGATGCAGTTGTCCGGCGGCGCCGGCGCCTGGCGCGTCCGCGATTCGATCAATATCATCTGCAAGGCGCTGGGCATCACCTGCACCGTGGATATCGGTCTGATCACGCTTAACTGTACTTTCTACTCGGCGGATCCGGCATTATGCAGTTCAGATGACGGCGTCTGCGATTCCTTTACACAGTCGCTGACGCTGAAGACTACCGGAATCAACACGGACCGCCTGATGATGCTTTCCAATTTTCTTCATAACTTTCCCTATGTTGCGGACAAGCACTCCATCGTATGGTTTAATCAGGTTCTGGACAGCATACAGAGCGAAAAGGCTCATTATTCCTGCCTGGACCTGGGCTTTGCCTCCGGTTTTGCCTGCTTCGCCTTCACCTTCCTGCTGGGAGGCGGACTTCCGGAAATGATCTGCGCGCTCCTGGGAGCCTTTGTCGGCAATCTCATCAAGACAAAAATGGTACGGGAACGGCTTTCCTTCTTCATGTCCGTCATGGTCAGCGTCGCTATGGCCTGTGCCACGTATATCGCCGCCATGAAATTCGGAGAGTATGCGTTTCATGTGAAGGATGTACATGAGGCCGGCTACATCTGCGCCATGCTCTTTATTATTCCCGGCTTCCCGCTGATCACCGGAGGCACGGACATTGCAAAAGTAGAGATGCGCTCCGGGCTGGAACGGCTTTCCTATGCCTTCATGATCATCACCATCTCCACGCTGATCGGATGGGTGACGGCGGATATTCTGGACTTTCAGCCGGGAGATTTTATACCGCTGGGGCTTTCCGTGCCGGTGCTTCTGATCCTTCGCCTGATTATGAGCTTTATCGGTGTGTACGGATTCTCACTGATGTACAACAGTCCGAAACGGATGGCCGCCACGGCCGGCATCATCGGAATGATTGCCAACACCACCCGCCTGTTTCTGGCCCCTTACACGACAGGCTTTTTTGCGGCTCTGGTCGGCGCTGCCATCTCCGGACTGCTGGCCGCCGCCGTACACCGGAAAGCCGGTTATCCGCGGGTATCGCTCTCGATACCGGCCATCGTCATTATGGTACCCGGCATGTATCTGTACCGCGGTATTTTTAACATTGGTATCAATAACTTTGCCGAGGCAGCCAAATGGCTTACCAACGGGATGCTGATCATTCTGGCGCTGCCGCTCGGAATCGTCATTTCAAGATTTATCAGCGACTGGAACTTCCGGGTGTGCAGCTGATAATAAACAAAAGAAAGAATCAGGAACGTCGGGAAATGCCGGGTTTACAAACTCATCCGCAAGTCGCAGGAAAGGGAAGGCAGTGAAAGCATGAACATGGCCGATACAGGATCTGTGCTGGAGGCGGTCCGCCTGAAGGCAAGGGAAGATCCGGAATTCAGAAAAAAATTGGTGACTACGTACGGGGAGCCGAACGCACTGACAAACTTTTGCAGCATATGTTCCGAAGCAGGCTTCCCGCTCAGCGACATGGACGTGATCGAATATGGCGAGGGCTCTTACGCCGCCATGCGGCGAAGCACCAACGGAGGCGGAGAAAACTCCCCGCTGCTTTTCTATGAAGACGACCCGTATGAAATGCTGATCGAAGAACTACGTTCCATAGAAGAGCCGCGGAAAGAAAACAGGTAATGATCAGAAAAAGAACAGACACGGGAATCATACCGGAGAAAAGCTTACAAGGAGGAAACACCATTGGAAAAAAGTCTGGATGATTTTTTTGAAAAAGTAATTACAGTCAAATGGGGACCGGGGAAAAGGAGCGTTGATATCATTGATCAGACGCTGCTTCCGGGAACCATTAAAAGAATTCAGGTAAGCACGAAGGAAGAAATCTGGGAAGCCATTAAAAAGCTCAGAGTCAGAGGAGCGCCGGCCATCGGTGTATGCGCCGCTTACGGCATGGCCGAGCTGGCTGCAAAATTTGACACGGAAAATTATCCGGATTTCTATCATCAGTTCATGGAAGTCAAAAACTATCTGGCGACTTCCCGGCCGACGGCTGTCAATCTGTTCTGGGCGCTGAACCGTATGGAGGATACCCTGAAAGCCAACAGCACAAAAACAACGGCACAGATCAAGGACCTTCTGTATGCAGAAGCAGAAAAAATCCGTGAGGAGGATATTCAGATCAGCCGCAGCATAGGTGAGATCGGCTTTGGCCTGCTCAAGGATCTGAAAAAGGACGGAGAACCGATCGGCATTGAGACCCACTGCAACGCGGGAACACTGGCAACCGCAAAGTACGGAACAGCCACAGCTCCGATGTACATTGCGCTGGAACACGGCTGGGCACCGGAGGATATGCATGTTTACTGCGATGAAACAAGGCCGCTTCTGCAGGGAGCCCGCCTGACCTCCTTCGAACTGAGCCGGGCCGGCATCACGACCACCTGCCAGTGCGATAACATGGCATCGCTTCTGATGAAATCCGGGAAGATCCGTATTATATTCGTTGGCTGCGACCGGGTGGCGGCCAACGGAGACGCAGCGAACAAGATCGGAACATCCGGTCTGGCGATCATCGCCAGACATTATGGCATTCCCTTCTACGTGTGTGCACCGAGCTCCACCATCGACATGAAGACAAAGACCGGAGAAGGCATTCCGATTGAAATGCGTGATCCGGAAGAAATCAAGAGCATGTGGTATAAGGAACCGATGGTTCCGGCAGAAGTGGACACCTCCTTCAATCCGGCCTTTGATGTCACCGACCACAGCCTGATTACCGGCATTATTACGGAAAAAGGGCTCTGCCGCGCGCCCTATGAGGATGCGTTCCGGAAACTGGGCATTCAGTGAAGCCATCAGGACAGGAGTATGCAGAAATGAGTGAGCTTACATTTACATATCCTTCGGATCAGGAGGCAAAGGAACAGATTGTCGAGATGGGCCGCCGGATGTATGAGCGCGGGTATGTCGTATCGAATGACGGGAATATTTCCTGCCGCGTATCCGATAACGAGATGTGGACAACGCCGACCGGTGTCAGCAAAGGCTTCATGAAGGAAGAAATGCTGGTCAAAACCGATCTGGAGGGAAACATCCTGGAAGGGACGGGAAAACCATCCAGTGAAATCAGGATGCACCTTCGTGTATACCGGGAAGACCCGACGCTGGTGGCCGTAGTTCACGCCCACCCCGTCTATGCCACGCTGTTCACGATCGCCGGGAAAGGGCTGGACAGCCGTATCCTGGCGGAAGGCACCGTTCAGCTGGGGGTGGTACCCTGCGCTCCCACAGCCATGCCGGGCACTCAGGAAGTTCCGGATTCCATAGCGCCTTACGTCAAGGGCTATAATGCGGTTCTGCTCGGAAATCACGGAGCGCTGACATGGAGTGACAAAAGCCTGCTTCAGGCCTATTACCGTATGGAATCTCTGGAGTATTACGCACAGCTTATCCTATACGCACAGCTGTTTTTCGATGGCAGGGTGAATACATTTACCGACAGACAGATCGACGAGCTGATCAAAATCAGAGAAAAACTCGGAATCACCCGCGGAGGCCGGCCGGCCTGAGTCCGGGCCCCGCAAAAACAGAATAATGAATATGAAACAATAGGAACAAATAATAAACAATACGTGTCCCGGCCGCTGCCGGAAAGTCACCGAAATATAAATAATGACGACAGAAATTGGCAAATCCGGAAATAATTTACAAAGTTATTGATAAAAAAATCGCAAAGCTATATCATTTGGATAATAAAAGGGGTATAATATCTTCATTCGTAGACGATTTTCCAACAGTCACGCAGGAGGGATGATAATGAGAAAATTTGTATCTATGGTTTGCTGTGCAGCTGTTACCATGAGCATGATCGGTGTTCCGGCAATGGCTGAAAGCACAACGGAAGGCGCAGCAAAGGCGGGAACCATTACCGATGGCACGTACACCTCCAGTGTACAGGGCATGAACGATAAGGTTGAGGTTTCCGTAACGATCACGGATGGAAAACTGGCGGATGTACAGGTTACCAGCCATGAGGAAACACCGGGTATTGGCGGTGAACTCGTGGATTCAGACGGCAATGTAATGACATCCGGCGGCGAAGCTCCGGTGACACTGCTCCCGAAGGAAATGGTAGAAAACAATACCCTTAATGTTGATAGTGTTACCGGTGCGACCATCACATCGGCGGCCATCAAGAGCGCTGTTAAAGACTGCATTGAGCAGGCAGGCGGAAGTGCGGATGATTTCCAGAGCGAGATTACCTATCCGGCCAATGCAGATGCAGAGGCAGATGTTGCCGTAGTCGGCGCCGGCGGCGCAGGACTGGCGGCTGCTATTGAAGCGGCATCTCAGGGCAAGAGCGTTATCCTGATCGAGAAGAACGGCGAGGTCGGCGGTGACACTCTGGTGTGCGGCGCTATTTATAACACACCGGATGAAAAACTCCAGAGCCAGGTTACGATGAGTGACCCGGTGAAGAAGGTCATCGAAGACGCACTGACACTGACCTCGGATGATCCGGATAAAGAGGCTGCACTGAAGGAAATGCAGGCGGCGGTTCAGAAGCAGTGGGATGAGTACAAGGAAAGCGGACGTACGGATCTGTTTGATTCCAACGAATGGTACGCACTGCAGACCTGGATTAACGGTGATATGGTAGCGAATCCGGAACTGGTTAAGGTTCTGGCAAACAACTCCTGGGCAGGTTATGAATGGATTACCGGAATGGGCATGAAATTCAACGACAAGATCGCTCAGGGTGCCGGATCACTGTGGCAGAGAACGCACACCTCCACCATGCCGATGGGCAGAGGCTTCATCAGCGTATACGACCAGCAGCTCGAAAAATATGCCGACAAGATCACTGTTGATCTGGAATCGACAGCCACGGATCTGGTTATGAGCGATGACGGAAGCAGAGTTGCAGGCGTTAAGGCCGTGAACAACCATGACGGAAGTGAATTTACCGTTACGGCCAAAGACGGTGTTGTTATTGCAACCGGCGGTTTCTCAGGCAACAGTGACATGCTCAAAGAGTACAACACCAGCGGAAAGTGGCCGGATCTGTCCAAGACAGCCACGACCAACCGTATTGGCTGCTCACAGGGCGATGGCATCCGCATGGCAACCGCCATCGGCGCTTCCACAACGGATATGGATCAGATCCAGCTGCTGTATCTCGGAAATACCAGAGACGGTCAGCTGACCAAATATCCGCCGCGTGATGTAAACGGAACCGATCAGATCATCTTCATCAACAAGAACGGCGAGCGTTTCGTACAGGAAGACGGACGCCGCGATCAGATCTGCCTGGCAGTTCTTCAGCAGCCGGATCAAATGTTTTACATGCTTGAGTCCGGTGACGGCGACGGCTATGTTGACATTAACGATCCTGACTGGAGATCCGCAGATGGGTTCACGTTCCAGTATCTGGAAGAGAACGGCTACATCGCCGTTGGAGATACGCTGGATGAACTGGCAGAGAAGCTCGGTATGGATGCAGATACTCTGAAGAAGACCGTTGATACCTACAATGCATCGGTTGATTCCGGAAACGATGAGTTCGGAAGAACGCTGTTCTCCACCAAGCTTGAGAACGGTCCGTGGGTTGCAACTGCACGTCAGGCCTGCGTTCATCATACGATGGGTGGTGTAACGATCGATACTTCCGCGCGTGTGCTTGACAAAGACGGAAAGCCGATCGCCGGACTGTATGCAGGCGGCGAGGTTACCGGAGGTATCCACGGCGCAAACCGGCTGGGCGGAAACGCCGTTGTTGATACGGTCGTATTCGGCAAACTTTCTGCTGATACGCTGGTAGCGGACAGCGCAGAATAAGTCCGGGTCACCTCACTGGAAATGTGAGAACGTGAAACATAAGAATAAATCGCAAGAATGTGAGTTCGGAAAAAATCGTCTGTGAGAAAAGTGCAGAGTAACCGGTTTTTTGACCGGAAGCTCATGGCGGGAATGGCTTAACCATGCCGTTTCCGCCATTTTTTTCTGCCTTTTTCGGGCGAGAATCCCTGAAGAAAAAGTAACCGGTAACATCATAATGCACAAAAATAAGGGCTGAAATACCCTTGACATTTAGGCACAATAACTATATATTATAGTTGCAATGGCTGTCAGGGAAGGCAGGCAGGAGAAAAGGCATCAGTATCGTAAGGTAGACAGTAACTATTGATACGGGGCTAATGCTAAAAGAATGTGAGAGTTCCACACGAAAGTATGGGACTCTCTTTCTTTGTTTAAAGTAGTATTTTCTGGTCTGTTCGGTTAAACTATAGAGATGACAGTACCATCCGGGTACAATTATTTTTACGGAGGAATCAGCATGAAGGTAC
>ONLK01000029.1 GCA_900318615.1 uncultured Eubacteriales bacterium | reverse complement strand
TTTTCGGGAAGTCTGTTCTCTCCTCTTCCTTTCCGTTGTTTTCATTTTCAATCATCATTCCTGTTACCCCGAATCATAGTTTGATATGAGTGTCAAAAGTACCTTTTGCCACTCATTTATGATTACGCGTGGCTTCGCTGCTTCGCAGCTCCCACCACGCTACCACATTCGGCATTTTCGTGACGCTTGCGCGCCACTTCATGCCTCATGTGGGGCGTGTCAATAAGTCCTGCCACCACACGCATGCAAGCATGCGTGGTGGCGGACTTTTGACACGGTAATCATAATTTTGTTCCATAATAGCATATATCCTGTATAAGTCCAGCCGTATCCGCGGATCCCAGAGAATTGCAAGGAGAATAGCGCCTTCCAGGCGTATTCTTTTTTTCTCTGCCCCAAGTTCTTTTTTAACCTTTGTCAGCGCATCCTCAAATTCGCGGGCGCTCTGATAACGATCCTTTGGCTTTGCCGCCAGTGCCTTCCGTATTACCTTTCCCAATGCGTCCGGACAGCCGGGTATTTTACTTTTGATACAGCGGTCGGAAAAAATTACTCCGGAAATAAGATAATAGAGTACCGCCCCCAGTGAGTAGATATCGGCGGCGGCGGTCAGCTTCCTGCTGGGGTCATATTGCTCCGGTGCCGCAAATCCGGGGGTTCCGCAGCGAATCCGGTTCTGCTCCCGGTCCGCGCAGCGGCGCGACGCCCCCAGATCTACCAGCATAATTTTTCCATCCGGACGGATGATAACATTGGCTGGCTTTAGATCAAGATGCAGGATCGGCTCATCGCGCGTATGCAGATACGCCAGTGTCCTGCAAAGCGAAATTCCGATTTCAAGAACGTGCTCCACTTCCAGATGTTTTTCCTTATCCATAATCTTCTGCAGATTTCGGCCGCGGATGTATTCCATCACCAGGAAGTTTCCCTCCGGCGTACGAATCTCCTCGACAATCATCGGAAGGGAAGGATGATGAAGCTTTCGGTACATATGAAGCTCGTACTCATCCGCATCCTCCCCCGTCCCCATACCGTACCGGTCCGGGCGGATCTTTTTAAGCGCCCAGAACTGGGCGGTCTGCCGATGTACCGCCAGATAAACACTGCCTTCAGAACCGCAGCCGAGACAGGCCGCAATCTTGTAATTTCCTGCAATACTTCCTTTATTCAGTTAGATCGCCTCCGGGTCGCACAAGAACACTTCGAATGACTGTGAAAGGGTTCGAACATTTAATAAGAATGGGATATCCTGGAAATACATACGTTTATTTATTGTGTGGCATATTATAAATGTTATAGAGCTTTCATTTCATATTTATAGTATGCGGAGGCATCGGTACTGTCAAGACAAATTTAGCCAGGGCCGATAAGTTCCCGGAAGCCGTCCGTGTCTTTACCGGATTCGAAAAGAGGACAGCCCTGGCAGTTTCTGCAGAGCCGTCCCCTTTGCGGTTTACTGATTATTCTTTTATTGCGCTGCAGCACCGGTCTTTACATCCGCTCCGGTGCACAAAAGCCCAGCAGGCTGACGGACTGCTCAAGCACCTTTCTGGTGAGATCAATCAATGCAATCAGATTTGCCTTGCGGTTCTCATCTTCCTCCGAAAGGATTTTCGTTTCATGGTAAAAATGGTTGAATGCGTTCGCCAGCCCGTAAATGTAAGCGCACAGCTTATGCGGTGCCAGCTCCTCAGCGGTTGTTCGAACAGCGCTGCCGTATCCGGCAAGCTCCATCATCAGTTCCTTCTCGCTTTCGGTGACGATGCTTCCGATCCGGCAACCGGTCACTTTTCCGCCCGCTGCCGTATAACGGTTCAGAATTGATTTAATGCGGACAATCGTATAAAGAATATAAGGTCCCGTATTGCCTTCGAAGGAAGTGAACTTGTCGACATCAAAGATATAATCCTTGGATGCCTGATTGGAAAGGTCCCCGTATTTAATAGCGGAAAGAGCCACAATCTTCGCGGTTTCCCTGGCTTCCTCCGGCTCTGCCGCATGGTTGTCCATGATCTTCCGGTACATTTCCTCATTGATATCCCGGATGAGATTTTCAAGGCGCATCACGCCGCCTTCCCTCGTCTTGAACGGTTTTCCATCCTTTCCGTTCATCGTGCCGAAGCCGAGGAAAATGAGTCCGGTATCCTCTTTGACAAGATGAGTTTTCTTCGCACAGCGGAAATCCTGAACAAAATGAAGCTCCTGCCGCTTATCGACGACGTAAATGACTTCGTCCGGATCATACTGCTCCCGGCGCATCACCAGCGTAGCCAGATCTGTCGTATCGTACAGAGAGGATCCGTCCGATTTTAAGATCATGCAGGGCGGAATTTCTTTCGTATCGGTTTCTTCCTTAACGTCCACTACCAGCGCTCCCTGATCGTAATGAGCGTAGCCGTTATCCTTCAGATACTGTACCATACCGAGAATATAGGACTGCGTGTCGCTCTCGCCCTTCCACAGATCGAAGTGAACATCCAGATTGTCATAGTTCTTCTTCAGATCCCGAACGGACACATTCATAATGTGTTTCCAGAGTGCGCGATAGCCGCGGCGTCCCATCTGAAGTTCCTTTGTCGCTTCCAGGGCCCTGGCCTTATAATCCGCGTCCTCTTTGGACCGCCGGCTCGCAGCCGGATAAATCTCCTCCAGCTCGGAGATCGTAAACGGAGCTTCATCGGGATACTCCCCTTCATACTCTAAATCAAAATACGGAAGGTCCGGCTTGCGCTCATGAAGTTCGGTGATAATCAGTCCCATCTGAAGGCCCCAGTCACCGAGATGAACATCCCCCAGGACCTCATTTCCCATGAAGCGAAGGATTCTCTTAATACTCTCCCCGATCACCGCCGAACGAAGATGTCCGACATGAAGCGGCTTTGCAACATTTGCACCGCCGTAATCGATGATGATTTTCTTCGGATGCCCGGTCTTTTCAACCGACATATCCGGATCCGCCGCCATGGCGCTGATCTGTTTCTGAAGAAAAACACGGCTGACATTCAGGTTGATAAATCCCGGCTTTACAGCCTCGGCCATCTCGAAAGCTTCGTCATCTTTCAGAATTTCAGCAACTTCGCCGGCAATCACAATCGGCGCCTTATGATAACGTTTCGCTCCGGCCATAGCCCCGTTGCACTGATATTCGCAAAGATCCGGGCGATTTGAAATTCCTGTCTTTCCGAGGTCCGCCTCGTACCCCGCCTTACAAAAGGCATCCGCCACATGCTCACTGAGCAGCTGCAGTAACTGTTTCATACGCTTCTCCTGTTTCCTGATATTGATCTTATTTTTTCCCGGCGCCTTACCGGAAACAACCATGGACAGTTATTCCCGCCGCGTCGGATTCCTGCTTAAAAGCTTACCTGTCTTCATGCAGCCAGTCAAGATACTTTCTGATCTGCCGCTCATATCCATTCTCCGAGGGATTGTAAAATTTCGTATCTCCCAGTTCCTCCGGCAGATAGCGCTGTTTTGAAAAATGCTTCGGATAATCGTGCGCGTATTCGTACCCGACCCCGCGGCCCAGCTTCCCACTGCCGCCGTAATGGGCATCCTGCAGATAGGAAGGGATCGTGGCATTCGTGTTCTTTACGGATTCCATGGCGTTGAATATGGCGTTTGTGCAGGAATTGCTCTTCGGTGCTGCAGCTACGTAGATCGCAGCCTGCGCCAGGATCAGCTGGGATTCAGGCATGCCGACCCGCTCCACCGCCTGTGCGGCAGCCGCAGCTACCTGAATTGCCTGCGGATCCGCGTTGCCGACATCCTCGGACGCGCAGATCATAATCCGGCGGGCGATGAATTTTACGTCTTCCCCGGCGTACAGCATACGGGCCAGATAGTATACGGCGGCATCCGGATCGGATCCTCTCATGCTTTTAATAAAGGCCGAGATCGTATCGTAATGATTATCCCCGGTTTTATCATACCGGATCACCCGTTTCTGGATGCATTCGCCGGCGATATCCAGCGTAATGTGAATGCTGCCGTCCTCTCCGGCTGGTGTTGTCAGGATGCCTAGTTCCACGGCATTCAATGCCGCACGCGCATCTCCATCGCTCACATCGGCAATAAAATCCTTTGCATCCTCCTCCATCACCGGATTGTAGAGTCCCATGCCGTGTTCCGAATCCGTCAGCGCCCGGTTGATCAGTGTTTTAATATCTTCCCGTGAGAGCGGTTTCAGCTCAAATATGATGGAACGCGACAGCAGCGCACCGTTTACCTCAAAGTACGGGTTCTCTGTCGTTGCACCGATCAGCACAATGGTGCCATCCTCCACAAAGGGCAGCAGATAGTCCTGCTGCCCTTTATTGAACCGGTGAATTTCATCGATAAAAAGGATGGTCTTTTTCCCATACATCCCGAGATATTCCTGCGCCTCGCGGATCACTTCCTCCATATCCTTTTTGCCGGCGGAAGTTGCGTTGATCTGACGGAACTGTGCCTTCGTCGTATTGGCGATCACCTTCGCCAGCGTTGTTTTCCCGGTCCCCGGAGGGCCGTAAAAAATGACAGATCCAAGCTTGTCCGCCTGAATGGCCCGGTACAGCAGCTTATCTTTTCCCAGAATGTGCTTCTGCCCCACCACTTCATCCAGTGTCCGCGGCCGCATGCGGCTGGCCAGCGGTGCCTCCCGATGAAGCTGTTTGTTTTTTGCATATTCAAAAAGATCCATTATTTCCGTTCCTGTCTCTCATTTTTGCCGCGGCATACCCTGCCGCAGGCATTTTTGTTCCGGCTTTTTTATTCCGGCTCATTTTCTTCTGCTTCCGGCCTGCTTACTTCCGTGAAGCATCCCGGTGCGCTGCTTTCGCCCGGGCTGTTCTTTTCCGCTGTGTTCCCAGCGACGACGTTTTCGTTCTGTGCGTCTTCAGGCCCGCCGCCTGGCTCCGGCGTCTGCGCCGCCAGCTTATTCAGCCGCTTCAGCCGGTTGGCAGCCGTCATCGGCTCCGCAGGTGTTTCCAGTGTCCTCCCGGATTTGCCGGTATCACTATCCGCATCGTTTTTATCTTTTTCCGGAGCGATGCCCAGATACTCATCGCGGTATTTCCGCTTCGTCATTGAGGTAAGCAGGAAAATAACGGCTCCCAGCAGGCTTGCATTCCCAACGCTGTTTCCCGACGCAGACTTTCCCGCCCCGGCGGCAAAAATGTACAGACCGGCGAAACCGATCAGTTCAAGAGCCGCCATCTTTTTATAGGCGTCCATCTGTTCCGGCGTGCGGTCATCAAAATCGTGTGCCTTCACAGGCGCCATGATATCGGTCAGCACCCAGAAAGCCAGTAATGCCCCGATCAATACAACGTTGTACATGACCGTAAACTTTTTAACCGCCAGAGCCGTATATACCAGATAAATCAGCGCAAGGATCAGTACGCCAACTCCGGCCAGCACGCAGGCGCGGCGAATCTTGTTTCTGCGGGCTGTCTCAGCCTCATCCGCATTCCTTTTAACTTCATTCATGATTTTCGCTCCGTTCTGTTCATTCCGCACACGGGCATACATCCGCCCATGCGGTCTATTATCCATGCAGCCGTACCGAACGCTGTATTTTATTATAACAGTTCATTTTCCCTGTTACAAGGTTACAAGTTCCGCAGCCGCTGACAGGACTGCTTTAAGAGCCGCCGTCATCTCGTGCTCCGCACCCGATGATGAGCGGCCGCCTGCACAAAAAAGAGGCAAAGACCATCTTACAGGTTTTTGCCCCTTCTTTTTACCGCATTTTATATAGACTATCTGCTGAACTGTCTGCGCTTATGTTTTGTTATGTTTCCTTACGTTTCGTCCACGACTTCCACGGAAGGTTTGACGCTTGCCTCCAGCTCGCCATTCTTCGAGTCGATCTGAATGGTATCGCCATCCATGACATCTCCGGAAAGAATCATGCGGGCTGCCAGCGTTTCAACATTCTTCTGCAGGTAACGTTTCAGCGGACGCGCACCGTAGACCGGATCATAGCCGCCCTCGATGATCAGGCTTTTGGCTGCATCGGTCAGCGTAATGGTGATCCTGCGCTCTTCCAGCCGCTTGTTGACATCCTTCATCATCAGATCAATGATATGGCCGATGTTATCCTTCGTAAGCGGATGGAACATGATGATCTCATCCAGACGGTTCAGGAATTCCGGCTTGAAGTGAGCCTTCAGTTCGTTCCTGACCTCTTCCTGCGCCTCCGGGCTGATATTTCCCTTATCATCAATACCGTTCAGAAGAGCGCCGGAGCCGATATTGCTGGTCATGATCAGAATGGTGTTCTTGAAGTCAACGGTACGTCCCTGAGAGTCCGTAATACGGCCGTCATCCAGCACCTGCAGCAGGATATTGAATACATCCGGATGTGCCTTTTCAATTTCATCGAAGAGGACTACCGAATAGGGTTTTCTTCTGACGGCTTCCGTCAGCTGGCCGCCTTCCTCATAGCCCACGTACCCCGGCGGCGCTCCGATCAGCCTGGACACGGAATACTTTTCCATGTATTCACTCATATCGATACGCACCATGTTGTTCTCATCATCAAACAGATTTTCGGCCAGAGCCTTGGCAAGCTCGGTCTTGCCGACGCCGGTAGGTCCGAGGAACATAAAGGAACCGATCGGTTTGGTCGGATCCTTGATGCCGGCCTTCGAACGAAGAATAGCATCGGTAACCTTGTTCACTGCTTCCTCCTGCCCGATCACTCTCTTATGCAGCTGATCCGGCAGGGAAAGAATCCTGGCACGCTCGCTCTGCGTAAGCTTTGTAACCGGAATCCCTGTCCAGCGGGAGACAATGCGCTCAATATCTTCCTCGGTAACACTTTCGTGTACCATGGACAGATCTTCTTTCTTAACCTTTGCCTCTTCCAGGGCCAGCTCCTGCTGCAGCTTCGGAAGTTCTCCATATTGAAGCTCGGAAGCTTTGTTCAGATCATAGCGCTGCTTTGCCTGCTCAATCTGCTTGTTGACATCCTCAATCTGCTCACGGAGACTGGACAGATGCTCCACCGAATGCTTTTCGTTGTCCCACTGAGCCTTCTGCACATTAAACTTATCGCGCAGCTCGGCCAGTTCCTTTTCCAGCGCCTCCAGACGTTCCTGGCTGGCCTTGTCCGTTTCCTTCTTCAGGGAAACCTCCTCGATTTCCAGCATCATGATCTTGCGGCGCAGCTCGTCGAGCTCCGTCGGCATAGAATCCATCTCCGTCTTGCGCATCGCACAGGCCTCATCCACCAGATCGATGGCCTTATCCGGCAGGAAACGGTCGGAAATATAGCGGTGCGACAGAACAGCCGCGGAAACCAGCGCGTTGTCCGTAATTTTGACGCCATGGTAAACCTCGTAGCGCTCCTTCAGACCACGAAGGATCGCAATCGTGTCTTCCACGGTCGGTTCATCCACCATAACCGGCTGGAAACGGCGGGCCAGAGCCTTATCCTTTTCAATGTACTCACGATACTCATCCAGCGTCGTCGCACCGATGCAGTGAAGCTCACCGCGTGCCAGCATCGGCTTGAGCATGTTGCCGGCATCCATGGAGCCTTCGGTTTTTCCGGCACCGACAATCAGATGCAGCTCATCAATAAAAAGAACAATCTGCCCGCTGCTGTTCTTAACTTCCGCCAGAACAGCCTTCAGACGTTCCTCAAATTCGCCTCTGTACTTGGCACCCGCTACCAGCGCCCCCATGTCCAGAGCGAAAATCTTTTTACGCTGCGCCAATCCTTCCACGACAGCCGTTTTGCCGACGCCGGGTTCTCCGATCAGCACCGGGTTGTTCTTTGTTTTTCTGGATAGAATACGGACAACATTACGAATCTCATCGTCACGTCCGATCACAGGATCCATCTTCTGGTCTCTGGCTTTCTGGACGAGCTCCTCCCCGTACTTCTTCAGCGCGTCAAACGTATCCTCCGGCGTATCCGACGTTACCTTCTGATTGCCGCGGACGGTTGCCAGTGCCTGCAGAAAACGCTCCCTGGTAATTCCGTATTCCCTGAATAACTGCTTCATGGACGGGCTCGGATAATCCAGCATGGAAAGAAACAGATGTTCCACGCTCACGTAGTCATCGCCCATCTGTCTGGCTTCATCTTCCGCGTTCAAAAGAGCGCGGTTCAGATACTGATCTATGTAAACCTGACCGCCGGAAACCTTCGGCAGCTGATCCATCATCTGCTCCACACGATCCAGGAAGTGTTCCTTCTGAATCTGCATCTTCTCAATCATCTTCAAAATCAGGCTGTCATCCTGCTTCAGCAGGGCATACATCAGATGTTCCTCAACAATCTGCTGGTTTCCATAGTCCATGGCGATTTTTTCAAGGGACTGCACGGCCTCCAGCGATTTCTGTGTATATTTTTTAAGATCCATAAACAAGCCTCCTTTCCCATCGGCTCGTATTTCTTATATCCTTTCAGTGAGTTATCGTTCCTGTTACAGATACGCCGGTACGGCGATCTGCATCACAGGTCCCTTACGTGCCATGCTGCAGAAGCTCTATTGCCGACGTTCCGAATAAGTGAATCTGTCGCATTTATTCACGCCTGACTCCTCCTTTCAGCATCAGCCTCCTTCACTTACTGAAATGAACTATAGCACGCGTTGTTAGCACTGTCAATAGATGAGTGCTAATTTTCTTGCATTTCTTTGGTGTCTGTGTATTTTCTGTAAATTCTCTCCATTACCGGTTCCGAAACACAGAGAATCTGTTATGATAGAAAAAAAGAGTGAACTTAAAGAGGAAGGATTTTTGATTATGGCGCTTGAAAATGAACATCCGGCGGAAGCAGCCTGTGACTCATCTTCCAGTATTTACGGCCCGTTCCGTCCTCAGATGGAACAGGTTATGAAGGAGGTGCTGGACCGGATTTCCAGCATCCGTTCTCAGATGTCCGGACGTTTCGGAATGGACCCGGTGGAACACTGCCTGGCACGCATCAAATCAGAGGACAGCATGCGTGAAAAATGCCGTCGGCGCAATCTTCCGGAGACAACGGAATCGGCTCTGAATATAATTACCGATGCCATCGGGATTCGTGTCGTTGTCGCTTTCGTAGACGACGTATATACGATCCGCGACTATCTGGCGCGCATGGAGGATTACGAGGTAATCCAGGAAAAGGACTACATCCGCCATGCCAAGCCCAACGGCTACCGCAGTTATCATATGATTCTGCGCGCGCATCGAAAATATTATGTTGAAATTCAGCTGCGCACCATCTCCATGGACACATGGGCAGCGCTGGAGCATCATCTTAAATATAAGAAGACACTGAACGGCAACACGCAGCTCATTGTCCAGGAACTAAAGCGCTGTGCGGATGAGCTTGCCTCCACGGATCTTTCCATGCAGACCATCCGCGATATGATTATGGAAGAAGGTGACGGCGATGAAACTACTGCTCGCTGAGGATACCCGTGACCTGAGCCGCGCCCTGTGCGCCGTGCTCACCCATGAGGGATACGACGTTGATCCCGTCTACGACGGGGAAGAGGCATCGGAACATATTGCACAGGACAGCTACGATGTTATTATCCTCGATATCATGATGCCGAAAAAAAACGGAATTCAGGTACTGAAGGACCTTCGTGCCATGAATATCGTGACGCCTGTTCTGATGCTGACCGCCAGGACCGAGGTGGATGACCGCGTTACCGGCCTGGACGCCGGCGCCGACGACTACCTGACCAAACCCTTCGCCATGAAGGAGCTGCTGGCCAGGATTCGTGCGCTGACAAGGCGCCGCAGCCAGTACTTTGCCGCGTCTCTTTCGTACGGCGATCTGTCCCTCAGCCCGGAAAGTTTTGAGCTGAAATGTGAAAATTCGGTACGCCTTTCCATCAAGGAATTTGAACTGATGGAGGCGCTGATCTCCGAGGCCGGACGTCCGCTGAGCACCCGGCAGATTCTCGACCGTGTATGGCCATCGGAGAGCGATGCCCAGGAAGATACGGTCTGGCTGTATATCTCGTATCTGAAGCGCAAGCTGAAATCCATTGATTCCCGCGTCCTGCTGCTGGGAAAACGCGGCGGTGATTTTTATCTTCAATTTTGAACATGCCGACAGGAAAAACAATCCTATGCTGAATTAGAGGGATCAGATGAATTCCAATTCGATCACAAAACTTCGGAAAAAGTTCATATGGACAGCCGTTTTTTCCTTTACCATTGTTATGCTGCTGATGGGAGCCGCTGTCTACGGAGTCAATCTGGCCATCACCCGCTCCAATATCCGGGCGGTCATGGAGGATATTGTGGCGAACGACGGCTACCTCCCGCTTACCGATGAAAGTGATAACCATTCGCGCAATTATGCCGATGAAACCGAGGGTATGGGATCCGAAAAAAGTGAAGGAGACCTTTACTCTTCTTTCTCTTTTCGTGATGTTTTCGGTATCGATTCCGACTCATACCGTACAATCGATTCCCGGGTTTCCACCCGCTACTTTGCCATTTTGTATGACGAAGACGGCGAGATTGAAAAGGTACTTACCAACCGGATTGCCGCGATTAAAGAGGATGAGGCGGTGGTTTACGCGCAGATGGCCCTGAAACAGCATTTTAAATTCGGAAGCTTCGGAACCTACTATTACTATGTGGCCGACCGTCCGGAGGGGGGGACAATCGTTGTTTATCTGGACAGTACGACGGTTGTTCTTACCAACAGCCGTCTGCTTTTCACGGTCCTGATCCTGGTTGGCCTGGGACTGATCATCGCCATCATTGTCATGAGGACTGTCTCCTGGAAAATTGTTCAGCCGGAAATCAAGAATGCTGAGATTCAGAAGGAATTTATCACCAATGCCAGTCACGAATTAAAAACTCCGCTGGCTGTGATCCGTGCCAACACGGAGGTGGAACAGATGATCAACGGTGAAAATGAATGGAATCAGTCGACCATGCGGCAGGTCGACCGCATGACCGGCCTCATCCAGAATCTTGTCATGGTATCCCGGGCACAGGAAAAAGAAAATAATTCGGAACGTAAGAAAATCAATGTTTCGGCTGCGCTTCAGGAAACCTCCGACACCTTTTTGCCTGTTGCCGTTCAGAACGGCAAAAAGCTGGAGAAAGAAATACAGGAAAATGTCATGATGACGGCAAATGAAAGTCAGATTCGTCAGCTTTCATCCCTGCTGATCGACAATGCCATCAAGTACTGTGATGACGGAGGCACCATCCGCGTCACCCTGACCCAGAAAGGGCGAAGCCCGGTTCGCCTCGATGTTTCCAACAATTATGCAAAAGGCGGGGATGTGGATTACGCCCGGTTTTTTGAGCGTTTTTACCGTCAGGATAAATCTCACAATATCGAAAAGGGCGGGTATGGGATCGGACTTTCCATCGCACAGGCGATCGTGGAACAATATAAAGGAAGCTCCATTGATGCCGCCTGGAAGGATGGAATTATCACCTTCACCTGTCTTCTGAAAGGATAAGTATGCCGGAAACCATGCTCTCCCGTGTGGATTTTCACATGCACAGTGTTTACTCAGACGGAACCGACGATCTGGGAGCACTGCTTGATAAAATAAAGGCGTCGGGAATCCGGGTCTTCTCTCTGACCGATCACGATACGATGGACGGTGCTGTAAAGCTTGAAAAAATGATCTCTCCCGACAGCGGAATCCGTTTTTTCCGCGGAATCGAGTTCTCCACGATCTGCAGTCTGGGGAAAATTCATATTCTCGGATATGATTATGATCCCCGGGACAAAACATTTAATGCGCTGGTTCAGGAAAGTCTCGATCTTCGGATGCAGAAAATGAACCTGCGCCTTCGGAATCTGAAAGACCGGTACGGAATCACTTTTTCCGATGAAGAACTGGCATGGCTGTGGGCACAGCCCCGGCCCGGCAAGCCGCATCTGGCCCAGCTTCTGATCCGAAACGCTCTGGTATCGTCGGTTCAGGAGGCGATGGACCGATACCTGAAGGGAATCAGCGGAGATACTCCTTCCTTTTCCCCGGAGCGCGCCATCGATGCCATTCGTTCCTCCGGCGGCATCAGCGTATGGGCACATCCGTTCTGGGAAATAAAGGGCCGCTTTTATTCAAAGGAAAAGGTACTGGCACAGTTCGCCCGGCTCCAAAACGCCGGGATAGACGGGATTGAATGCTTCTATTCTCAGTACGGCCGTGAACAGACCGGTTTTCTTACGTCCCTTGCTGACCGGGGATCTCTTCTTGTCAGCGGCGGCAGCGATTATCACGGAAAAAGGAAAAGGCAGACGATTGGTGAGCTTGGCGACGGCGGATTTTTGGTGAAGGAAAAGCAGCTTACCATTCTTGAAGCTCTGCAAAAGCGGCCTCGTCAGCTGTCTTAACCTCTGCTTTTCAACGAATAAAGCTGAAAAAACGTTAATTTATAAACTATGGTTTTATGTGGCCGATAAAAATGATTTAATAGATCTATACATCCACTGTATCTGATATTCAGCAGTTTGAAAGGGGATTGAATAATTATGGCAAAAATCGGAATACTGGGCGCTGGTACATGGGGTATTGCTCTCGCGCGAATGCTCTGCAACAGCGGTCATGATATCGTAGTCTGGTCTGCTCTTCCGAAGGAAGTTGAAACTTATTCTCAGACCCGCCGGCAGCCCAACCTGCCCGGCATGGTTATCCCGGACGCGATTGTTTTCACCGGTGACATCGAAGAAGCCTGCACCGGCAAGGACATCGTTCTTTTTGCAGTACCGTCCGTATTTACACGAAATACAGCCCGTCAGGCGGCACCGTACATTCCGGACGGCCAGATTGTCGCCGATGTAGCCAAGGGCATTGAACCGAAAACCCACTTTACGCTGACGGAGGTCATCGGAGATGAGCTGTCAAAGGACGGGAAGCATGACCATGTCCGTCTGGTCGCTCTGTCCGGTCCGACGCACGCGGAGGAGGTAGCCAGGGATATGCCCACCACGATTGTCAGCGCCAGCACCAGTCCGGAAGCAGCCGGATTTGTTCAGGACATCTTCATGAACACCTGCATGCGTGTCTATACCAACAGCGATGTGAAGGGTGTAGAGCTTTGCGGTGCCATGAAGAACATCATTGCCCTGGCTTCGGGTATGATTGACGGTCTCGGCTACGGCGACAATACCAGAGCAGCGCTGATCACCCGCGGCATGGCGGAGATCACCCGTCTCGGGCTTGCCATGGGATGCAATCCGGGAACTTTCTACGGTCTGGCGGGCATCGGCGATCTCATCGTAACAGCCACCTCCAGGCACAGCCGTAACTTCAACGCCGGACACCTGATGGGCATGGGTAAAACGCCGGAGGAAGCAGTCAGGGAGGTCGGCATGGTGGTCGAGGGTATCAACGCTCTGCCGGCGGCCATGGAACTGGAGGAACAGTATCATACAGAGCTTCCGATCTGCAACGGAGTCAACCGGATCGTAAAGGAGCACGCCGACCCGCTGGACATCGTCCGCGAGCTCATGGAACGTCCGAAAAAGGCAGAGGCACATCTGTAAACGCAGATAAGTAAAAAGATCCGGGCTGTGATAACCTGTCACAGTCCGGATCTTTTTTATTTCCATGTTTATTTATCAAGACAGCTGATAATGTAATTATATATTTTCAGCGATGTAGATGCGGAATAGTGCAGGCCGTCCGCCTGATTTTTCCGCCGGAGCATGGATGACCACGCCGTCTGACGAAGCATCCCGTAAATATCAATCACCTTTACCGTGCTTCCCTTCAGCCGCTTTTTAATAGCCGCATTATAGGCATAAACCTTCGAGGAAGACCTTGCGGATGAGCCGGAAAAATGCTTATACATCAGTCCGTTCATCGGGCCGACCGTGGTAAAATACACGGTACAGTTGTATTTCTTTTTCAGTGTTTTCTCTGCGCTTTTTACCCACGCAGCATACCTGGCCGCATCTGAAAGATCATTAACGCCAAGCGAAATAACTACCGCCGGATTCCGTCCGGCCGCCGTCTTACTGTTTTTCTTAAGAGCGGCCAGAAGCTTTTCATATCCGCCGTTTTTCGATGTAAGCCAGCTGTAGCCCTGGCCGGCTTTGGCTATAATCGTGGCCTTGTCCGGATTTCCGCCAAACTGTCCTATCATGAAATACGAGCGGGAATCTCCCACCAGATATACGTGGGAATACCTTGATGAAACGGCAAGGCTGCTGCGGCTTACCTTTGACCGGTCTGCCGGAACCGTCACCATGTAATAGGTTCCGGGTTTCGGTACTTTTGTCTGCATCGCGTACTTTATGCCCGACGTCTGATTCGGGCTCTCACTCCAGCCGATCACCGTCGTTCCGCCTCCGCAGTCGGCCTCCGGAAACAGCAGGCCCTTTTTCCATACGGCAGACGACCATTTTTTTCCGTCGGCCTTACAGAAAAATACATTATCCACTTTCGTTCTTTTGGCCACGCAGTACAGCTTCAGATTTCCCCGGATCCGGATCCTCTGCCCGGCTTTATAAACCACCTTGCTGCTGTTCGCGCGGGTTGTCCATCCGATAAAGGTATAATAGGAATTCAGCGGAGCCTTTGGAAGTGTAATGTTCGTATTCTTCGCCGCCTTACGCCTCAGAACAACAAATTCTCTGACTCCGCTGTTCTGGTAAAAACGTACGGTACCGGGTGAAGCCGCCATCGCCTCCCCGCTCAGCAGCGCACATCCAAGACACATCAGTATGACCAGCAGCATCCGCCGCCAAAAATTTCCTTTCACTACTGCAACCCCTTCTAATGTTAACTCTGTGTTACTCTACCTATCCTACCCCATTTTTCCGGAAGCTTCAAGCCGTAATAGTGTCCAATTGATCATCCCGCGAAACCCGCTGAACCATGATTGCGCCGATACAGTGCGTCAAACTCCTCCAGTTTTGAACGTTCCTCCGGGGAAAGATTCTTCGGAACTTCAATATTGATGGTAACATATTCGTCGCCGTGTGAATTCGGACGGCCCGGAGATGGAGTTCCCTTGCCGCGGAGCCTGATCTTTGATCCCGACTGTGTGCCTGCCGGAACGCGGCACACAACATTGCCATACAGTGTCGGCATGGATACGTCACCGCCGAGAACAGCCCTGACATACGGGATACGGACACTGGTATAAATGTCCTGGCCCTGTCTGGTGTACTCACTGTCCGGCTGAACATGAATCTTCAGGAACAGATCGCCGCTGCTGCCGTTCCTGTTCTTCATGCCGCGTCCTCTGAGCCGCAGGGATTTGCCGTCCTCCATACCGGCCGGAATTCTGACTTCCAGGGTTTGTATGTGTCCGCTTCCGTTCTGATCCTTCAGCTGAATGTTCTTTGTACAGCCGAGGGCTGCCTCCCGGAAAGAAACGTTCAGATCGGCATGCAGATCCAGGTTTCCATACTCCGCCTGCCGGCTGCCGGCCGATTTTCCGCCGAAATTTCCAAAGCCTCCAAAGGACCCGAAATCAGAAAAGCCGGAATTCCCGTTGGCATAGGCATTTGCATCAAATCCGGTTCCGCCAAACCCGCTTCCTGCGGTGCTGAAGTGGATTCCGCCGTTTCCGCCGTGGAACAGATTTCCAAAGATACTGTTGAAAATATCTTCGGCGTCCTGGCCGCTGAAATGGTAGTTGCCAAATCCGCCGGTACCATCTGCATTGTCATCGGAAAATCCGTATGTATCATACTGCTGTCTCTTCTTCGGGTCCGAAAGTACAGCGTATGCTTCGCTAACCTCCTCAAATTTTTTCTTTGCGCTTTCATCACCCGGATTCATATCCGGATGATACTTTTTCGCCAGTTTCCTGTATGCCTTCTTTATCTCATCGTCGCTGGCGTTCTTCGAAACACCGAGGACTTCATAATAATCTTTTTTATTCACAATGCTCACCTTCCAATCCTTCAAAGCATGAAAACAAACCCTCCTCCTGCGCTGTCCCGCGCCTCGCATAAGGGCACTGTTATCATAGAATATGATAGCATCGGTAATTAGCACTGTCAACACGTGAGTGCTAATAAGATTTGCGCGCCTGGTCCGAAATACCCTGAAATTGCCGCAAACGCGGAGGCTGAGAATTTTATTATATTTAATTAATATGATAAATCCAACTTAATCCGTATTTTACTTATAAATTAATATAATGTATAGTAAGAGACGACGAGAGAATGTAACGTTTATACCTTTTCTAATACCTTTTCAAAAAAAGAGATCCGGGCTGCGGCCTGGATCTCTTTTTATTCCCAGATTTTTTACTCTTTTATTTCCTCTGCTGTTCCGATTGGGGATGGAATATGCCAGTGCAGCATACAGCCCCTACTTTCTTCCGGAAATCATCGAAGCGTTCCGGAATCGGGAGAAAACGCCGGTGCTCTCTATTGCCCGCACCACGCAGAAAAACAGAATGCTGTACAGCGGCCAGGAGATGACATTGCTCAAAGCCCTCTCCGGAAGCAGCGCCAGAAAACCTTTCCCGTACAAAACGCTCAGCCACAGCGTGTTAAAAAACAGATTGACAATTCCCCTCTCCACGCCCTCGGCAAGCAGTATTCTCGGAAATGTCAGCTTTTTCTTATAATAAAACATTCCAAACAGAAAACCGGCGAGCATCTTGTCAAAGGTGAAGCCGAAGAAATAAGCGCCTTCCGGTTTCACAAAAAATTCAACCAGATCAAGAAGGCCGCCAAACAAAGACCCGGTTACCGGACCGAATAACATATAGGCGATCTGCGCCGGAATATCGTAAAAACCGATGCGGATAAAAGGCCCCAGTGTAACGGACGTCGTCATCTTCAGCACCACAGCCATAGCCGCCAGCATGGAGCAGGCCGTAAGGGAGGAAACCTTCGTCAGTTCCCGTGCCGAATCCCTAAAAATACTCGTTTTCAAATTCATTCGAAAGCACCGCCTTTCATCATTGCTGTCACAAGACAGCCCGCGTTATCTGTCAGATCATCTTGCTTTTTATGTTGCCCACAACCAGGCGGCTCTGTTTTTTGAACGCTTCCCGCTGCTCATCTGTAAAACCGCGGAAGCATATCTCATCCGCCTCCTGTTCCGTCGTCCGGATCTGCCGGAGAACATTCTCCCCTTTTTCCGTAATCCGGAGGGAAGAAAGCGCATCATCATTTTCGCCCTCCTTCTGCGTGCTTTTAAGAAATTCCCTGCGCTTCAGTTTGGACAGAGAAGAAGCTGCTGCCATCTTCCCCATACCCGTAAAATCCATCAGCTCCTCCAGCATACCATTTCCGGCGGATAAGTCCAGAAAAATCAGGGTTTTCAGGTCCTTCGGTGTCAGATCATTCCGGATCGATACAGAATGAAGGCCTTTTTCCATGAACTTATTTAAATAATAATTATCCGTATAAATATTTGCCCGGGAATCGTCGGTAATAATCACCGGAACACCCTCCCGGCCCAGCTTCTTTGTCCCCGGGATCATGGGCATAGACAATGAATCCCGGGCGAATTCCAGAAGGAATGTATAAATAGCCGGCCGCTTCCGGGCATATTCCTTTTCATCGTAAATATGACGGTAAAAATCGCTGTAGTATTCAATTACGTTCAGCTTCATACGGACAGTATTCTGGATGCTGCTGCCTCCCTGCGATACCAGGGAGCCTTCTGTCTTTATGTAATAATACACGGGAGCCTTCAAAACCGCGATCTGATCACAGTGAAGAACATACTCCATATTGAAGATAAAATCCTCCGACCAGCTGACTTTTTCGTCCATGCGCAGCCGGTACCGGCTGATAATGCTGCGCCTGTACAGTTTGTTCCACAGCACTCCGTAATAAAAATCCGCCGGATTCTGCATCATAAACTCTGCGTACTGTGTCCGTGTCAGAAGCAGTTCCTCGTCAATATCGCCCTTTACCGACACATGTTCATTCACCACCCGGTAAAAATCGGCAATCACCATGTCCGCTTTCTTCTCTTCCATAAGCTGAACCATCAGCCTGGTCGAATCCGGAGTGAGCCAGTCATCCGAGTCAAGAAACTGAATATAATCCCCCTGCGCTCTGGCAAGTGCGCGGTTTCTGGCGGAGGATACCCCTGCATTCGCTCTGGTTATTCCCCGGACACGATTGTCCTGTTTCCTGTACTCATTGATAATCGAAGCCGATTTATCAGAGCTTCCATCGTCCATCAGGATGAGCTCAAAATCCTCAAAATCCTGGCGCAGGGCACTTTCAATGCAGCGCCGCAATGTTTTTTCCGAATTGTGAACCGGAACAATAATACTTACCTTCGGCATAATACCATTTCCCTGTCTGACCCTTATTTTGTAACAGTATATCATCTCAAAATAAATTTTCAATAAATTATCTTCCTTATCAGGGCTGCGGCGATGACCGTTCCTTCAAAATCAGGTATAATAGATCATGACACTTTAGAAGATACGGGATAGAGGATAAGATTATGTCTCTTCAGAAATTTCTCGAAGCAGATGAGGAACAGCTCATGCAGGCGCTGGGAAGTGCAGATTCGGCAGAGCAGTGCGTTCCCATCCTGGAACGGGAAACCGATCGTCTGCTTTATCTGTATAATGAAAATACAGCCGATGATACTCTGCAATCGGCGGCTGCCGGCCTGATGCGTCAGATTCACACCGGAGCTGCCCTGATCAATACCGGCGGCGAAACTTCCGTCTATGTTTCCGCCGAAAGTAAGACCGGGAAAAAAGAAAAGACCGCTTCCCGTGTTCTGCTGACCGCAGGAATGATCTGCATGGCGGCGGTGCTGATTTGTTCGCTGATTCCCTTCGGAATACTCAGCTTTCCAGGGAAACTGGCTGTGACCGTCCCCGGGATGACCGCCGGTTCTGCTTTCTTTTTTCTGTCCGGTAAAAAACGTTCTTTTGCACCGTCCTCCGAAAATAATAAAACGTTCCTTACGCGAACAAAGCCGGATGCCGCACGGATCTATCGGATATACCGGGCCCTGATTCTGACGGCGGACCGCACGCTGGCCGGGGAAAATGACCGGCTGCGTCTCGAAAAACACCGGATTGCAAAAGAGAAGGAGGAAAGCGGAGCTTTGTGCGCCGGCCGCTGGAGCGAAAAAGACCTGAGCCTGATGGGCGAACTTCTGGAAGCTTCCTACAGCCGGGATGGGGAATACGCGCTGGATAAACTGAACCAGCTTAAATTCCGCCTTCACCAGGAAGGAATCGAAACTGTGGATTACTCACCGGAAAATGAAAACTGGTTTGACCGGCTGCCTTCCTCCCACTCCACAACCATCCGTCCGGCACTGGTATTCAACGGACAGCTTCTGAAAAAGGGTCTGGCAGGAACAGCTTCCTAAAGGGAACATAAAGGGGAATGAGCGAGGAATAGTATGAAACGATTCTATGGTTTTGATCTGGGAGATGCGGAAAGCTGTGTCTCCCGTCTTGAATCGGACACAAAAGAAGATTCTGCCGTCCGTTACGGACTTCCGGAAATCCTTCCGGTAGAAGGGAATAAAAGCTTTGTTACGGCATACGCGTTCTCTGCTTCCGGACAGCTTCTTATCGGGGAGCGGGCATGCTGCGAACCGCGGGTGTCGAGGCGGAAAATACGCTTCAAAAGCCATTTTCTGACAGACCGGTCGGTCCGGGAAGACGTACGCACCTTCGCGGCCGGCGTGCTGGGAAGTCTTTATGGAAGCGGTCAGCTGATTCAGAACGAAGATGCCTGTTTTTATATCGGCTGTCCGGCCGGCTGGGATAAGAACACAAGGGAAATTTATCGTGAAATCTTTGAAAAATGCAGCTTCCCGCCAACCCGCATCATCTCCGAGTCAAGAGCCGCCCTGATCAGCGCCTGCCAGTCCAGGCACCTGCAGGTCGGTTATGATATTCTGTCCCGCCCGCTGCTGGTTGTCGATATCGGCTCCTCCACCACGGACTACGCTTACATTGAAGGCGGTCATGAAGTGGAAATGCAGACTGCCGGCGAAATTGCGCTGGGCGGCGGTCTGATGGATGAGGCACTGCTCGAACTGTGTGTGCAGGCTTCTCCCCATGCAAAACAGATCCGTGAAGTTTTCCGGCAGAATGAAGCCTGGAAAAACTATTGTGAATTTGCCGCCCGCCGCCTGAAGGAAAAGTATTATTCCGACACGGAGTACTGGAAAAAGAATGAATGCGCGGATTCTATCCGGATCCTCGCAGATGCACCGGTCACCCTGCGCCTTACAATCGATGAGAGTATCGCCCGCCGTCTGGAAAACGGACCGGTGAACAGTCTGAACGGACGCTCTTTTTGTCAGGTATTCTGCGACAGTCTGAAGCATGTAAAAGAAAAAATAGAGGATAAGTCGCCGGAACTGATCTTTCTGACGGGAGGTGTGTCCAAAATGCCTTCCATCCGGGAGTGGTGCATGAACCTTTTCCCGGATGCGATCGTCATCAGCGGAAATGAGCCCGAATTCTCCGTAGCCCGCGGTCTTGCCTGGAGCGGAAAAATTGACGAACAGCTCCGTGCCTTCAAGGCCGATGTGAAAAAGCTGATGGACTCGGATGCAGTTGAAACTATCGTTGAGAAGCACCTCGATGCGCTGTATACCTGTGCTGTCGATTCGCTGGTCGAACCGATGGTCGGACACGCAGCCATTCCTGTTTTCCGGAAATGGCGCAGCGGAGAAATCAAAAGGCTGGCAGACACCGATGCGGCCATGCAGAAGGAAATCGCCGCCTACATATCCTCCGATGAGGCACATGACCTTATGCAGAAGGTTGTGGCCCGGTGGCTGCGGCCGGTCGGAGATGACCTGGAAAAATATACACAGCCCATCTGCATCCGGTATGGAATCCCGTACACGGCGCTGTCTCTCAGCTCCTACCTGACCCTGTCAGACATGGATATCCGTCTGGAAGCCCGGCAGCTGTTCGCGGTGGACCAGGTCACGCTGATTATCGACTCACTGATCACCATCATCACCTCGCTGCTTTGCGGCGGAAGCGGAATTGCCCTGATTTCCAGCGGCTTCGCAGGCATTGCCGCCGGTGCAATCCTGTCCGTAGCCATTTTGCTGCTGGGCCGCCGGCAGATGGAAAAACAGCTTCTCAACCTTCGTCTTCCAAAGGCAGTGCGCAAAATGGTGCCGGAAGGCGCCCTGCGCTCCCGCCTGCCTCAGATCTGTGATGCCGTAAGGCAGGATCTGCACGAAAGGTTTGAAACTGAGAAAAATGAGGAGATTACCGGGCGCATGGTCGGTGAGATTTCCGCCCAGATCGAGGACTGTCTGATGAAGATGGCCCAGATTGTCGAAATTCCGATTGGCTGACCTGGATGTATAAAGTCCCTGTCTGCAAAGAAAAGGAGTGCCTGTCTCCCTCCCGGCCATGCCGGGGAAGGAATGAGTGCACTCCTTTTATCTTCGTCCTTTGTTTCCCTTTATCTCAGATCACGATACAGGTCTGCATCGTATACTCCCTGATCAATCAGGCGGCGGAAAGCTGCCTCCACCGCCGGTTTATCCTCCCGGTAGGTAACGCCAAACCATTTATCGCCCGTATCAAGAACCTTTACCTGAATACGATCGTTCTCCAGCAATTTCCCGATGTACTCCGGAATTAGAAATTCCGCCTTCATCCGGTCCAGACCGGGATGATCTCTGACCTCCCCGAGGAACTCACGAAAGCCTTCCTCAAGAACTCCCATAAATTCTTCTGTCAGCCCCCACATGTTCATGGATACCGGAGAGTCCGGATCAAGCGCCCGGCCATCCGCCGATGCGCCCTGCGGCGTTTTCAGAATGTTGTGTGTCTCTCTGATTTTTTTCAGGTACGAAGATTCATCGACCGCGCAGATCCCCCGGGTGACTGTTCCGTTGTCGCTGAGTGTATTTTTCAGGATAAAACCGGCCATGCAGGCGGTCATACGGTGATTTTTCTCATCCTGCACACGCTCTGCCCCGTACTTTTCCAGAAAATCATGCAGCCGGATGAAAGCTTCTCTCCCATAATAATCATCGGCATTGATCGTCACAAACGGCTCATGAAGAATGTCCCGGCATGCAAGAACGGCCTGGCCGGTGCCCCAGGGTTTGGTCCTGCCTTCCGGGAACTCAAACCCCTCCGGAAGATCCCGGATGTCCTGAAAAGCGTATTCCAGTTCAACTCTGTTCTTTTCACAGATCTTTTCCAGCCTTCTTCCGATTGCCTCCCGGAAGTCCTTCTCAATGTCCCTGCGGATGATAATAACAATCTTGTTAAAACCCGCTTTAATTGCATCATGAATGGAAAAATCCATAATGATTTCACCGTTTACCCCGACGGGTGCCAGCTGTTTGACACCTCCGCCAAAGCGGGAACCGATACCGGCTGCCATGACGACCAGTGAAATTTTCTTCCCCATAACTTTCCTCCAGCCTGTCTTTTTATTTTCCTTATAATTTTTCGAACTGATCCGGCCCCGCGCCGCATACCGGGCAGACATAATCGTCCGGAAGGTTTTCGCCCTCATAGATATACCCGCAGACCCTGCATCTCCATCCCTGTGCGGAGGTTCCCTCCGCTTCCGTCACGGTTTCATCCTCCGCGGCTGCCTTTCCGGCACCGTCCTTCACATCGTTGGCGATCTGATCCGCCAGGTCACAGATGGCAATATAATCATCGCTGTCCGGTGAGGACATGAACGTCAGCTTATCTCCGATATATTCCGATCCGCTCAGCGAATCCGTGATTTCTCTCATAAGATCTCCGGACACAGGCTGCCAGCTTCCATTTTCGATGATGGCAAATGTACGGTTCGCCAGCGCATGATCTTCCAGGTCCAACAGGAAGGAGCGCATCGGCGTGAAGATACCGGCGTTGTAGGTGATGCTGGCAAGTACAATATGACTTACCCGGAAAGCCTCCGCCACCAGCTCGCTGACGTGGGTCCTGGAAACATCATATACGGCAACATTGGCCACCCCATCCTGGGACAGCTTTGCTGCCAGAGCGTTCGCAGCGCTCTCCGTCCCTCCGTAGATGGATCCGTACACAACCATAACGGCGCGATCTTCAGGCTCATAGCGGCTCCACAGATCGTATTTTCCGATAAACCATCCCAGGTTCTCCCGCCATACCGGTCCGTGCAGCGGGCAGATCATCTTAATGTCAATGGAGGCCGCCTTCGCCAGCACATCCTGCACCTGGGAACCGTATTTCCCGACAATATTTGTATAGTAGCGCCTTGCATCCGGGAGCCAGTCCTGCTCAAAGTTCACTTCATCTGCAAACAGATTTCCGTCCAGTGCCCCAAATGTTCCAAATGCATCTGCCGAATACAGAACACCGGTCATCATGTCAAAGGTCATCATGACTTCCGGCCAGTGAACCATCGGTGCTTCCACAAAAGTCAGGGTATGCCTGCCCAGTTCCAGCGTATCGCCCTCCTTCACGGTAATCAGCCGGTCGGAGATGTCGCAGTCAAAAAACTGGTTCAGTAATATGGCCGCAGCCGCCGTGGTTACAACCTTCGTTTCCGGATGTCTTACCAGCACCTCCGAGATGGCTGCCGAATGGTCCGGTTCCATGTGATTGACAATCAGGTAATCCAGTGTCTGGGTTCCCAGAATGGCGTCCATGTTCTCAAAATACTGGCCGGTCACGGATTTGTCAACCGTGTCCAGAAGGGCTGTTTTTTCATCAAAAATAATATAGGAATTATAGGAAATTCCCCTCGGGATCGGATATACATTCTCAAAAAGTTCCAGGCGCTTATCGCTGGCGCCGATATAGTAGGTATCGTCCGAGACTTTTCTCACGCTTCCGACACCGGCAAATTTCTTTTTCCCTTTGAACGGAACCGCCTGTTCACTCCTGGACGGCGTTTCCCCGGAAACAGCCTCGGTCTCACCCGCAAATACAGATGTCCCAAACAAACCGGCTGCCGCCATTCCCGCCGTACCGAGTGCTGCCGCCTTCAGGAATTCCCTTCTTCCCATTGCATCCGCCATATCAAAATACCTCCGTCTGTCCTGTGGCTGGTAATCCTTCCGGGTACACTGCCATCCAGTATATCAGATAAAACACATATTCTAAGTTGATTTTACAGTATCGGCTCATCGGCATCAAACTATAAAATACACAAAAAACACGAAATTAACTGTGCATCCTGTCACCGGTCCGGCCGGTTTCGCGCGTAAAAAGGACAGCCGCGGTGCCCCTTTCCAGGTGCCACCGGCTGTCCCTTATGAAACCGGACGATTTACTTGTCGTATTTTGTCAGATTATATCTGTTTATTACATTCATAATAACCGAAACGTAATTCGCCGCCGTCGCATAGCCTCCATTTTTGATGATCTGAATGGTTTTTTTCGGATCCCGGCAGCCTGCAACCCCCGCGTAGCGAAGCCTGCTTCCGTTCTTCGCACCGGTAAGATAGGCACTGTGATCCGCCACGGACTCGGCATAGCTGTTATACTTTCTGAAATCAGCCGTGATCGTATAGTAGGTCTTCCTCGAAGGATCGTATTCTTTGGTCTTTTTTGTATAGGTCCGGCCGTTCCAGGCGGAGGCCCAGCTATTCCCGGACAGGGAAGACTTCATGCCGAACAGATTGTGTGCCTTCACAGCCAGTTCGGAATTGCCGTAATAGCTTTCTACAAACGCCTGTGCAATCGTAACCGACGCCAGCACACCGCTCTTTTTCATGTCTGCCTGTGCCATCGGCGCAATCATGGAGATGAACGCGGACGGTGATATTTTAATTTCAACATTATCATCACTCTGAGCCGTGTTGGAACCGGCCTTCACCTCGCTGCCGGCGCCGTCGGCTCCGAAATAATAGGTCTTTTTCCCTATAGTAACCGTTTTATTCACGGCCATCCGCCCGATCGTTCCGGGTTTCCCCGCCGGATTGAAGTAATACAGCTTTCCATTGATCTTTTTAAGCCCGGTGTACAGTCTTCCGCGGACTCCTGCCTTCGCGGTTTTGTCAAAGTAATAGGTGTATCCGCTGATTTTCCGCCAGCCGATCCGCAGTTTTCCGTCAGCTCCGAAATCATAGATATAATTTCCGAATTTCTTCCAGCCTCTCGCCATATCGCCGCGGCTTCCGGCGCTGGTTGATTTGGAGAAGAAGTAATAACTGCCGTCCACCTTAAACCAGCCGGCAATAATCCGTCCGTATTTTCCTTTTCCGCTCTGGGTCCAGCCGTAATAGCGCCTTTTTCCATTCTGAATCCAGCCGGCCTTTACGTATCCCTTTTTATCGAAATAGTAATAATACCGGCCGATTTTATTCAGGCCCTTCGCATAGCTGCCGTCCGGCTTTTTATACCGCCAGGTTCTTCCTGCCTTCACCCACTGCGCGGATGCGGCGTAAACCGTCTGCGTTCCGGATGGCAGCAGCGGACCTGCCGCGAAGGCGATCATGAAAATAAGACAAAATCGAATAAAAACTTTTTTAATTTTCATAACATCTCTCCCAATATATTTGTAACTATTTGTTACCAAATGTTAACATATATTTAAAGAGATGTAAAGTGAGCTTTCCGGCCTTGTCTGCCTGCCGTCCCCCATGATACACTCCGTCTTTTCTTCGCTTTTCCCTTACGCTCCTGTCTGGGCAATCAGCGAAATAATCAGGAACACAAAGGTGATAAAGATAAGCGCGGCGATCACGATGGAAAATACCCTTTTTACACTGTTCCTTTCCTCACGGGCCGTTTCATCCTCCGGCTCCTTTTTATGCTGAACTTCATAAATGCTGCGGACCTCGTATTCTTCGGGCCTTTGCTGCGGAATCTTCTCCCGCAGAGCGCGGTGGCTGCCGTTTATTCCCGCGCCGTTTTTTCCGGTCTTCTCCTCCTCCACGTCCATCTCCCGTCCACAGTACGGGCACTTGATTTTTATTGTCCCCTCCAGATAGGGAATCGGACTGCCGCACTTCGGACAGTTCACAAAAGTATCATCCTTCCTGATTTCCATGATGCTGGCTCCTCTCTGCCGGATTTTCCGTATGCATTTTCTTCATGCCCTGCCGGACGTTTCTTTTTCTTCGCTGTCCGTCTGCTCTTTTCCGGCTGCATTCGATGGTTCTTCTCTGTTTTTGCCGGATCTTTCTTCTCTGTCTTCGCTGTGTGCAGTCTGCCCCTCTCCGTCCGCACCGGCCTGTTCATTCAGGATCGCACCGGTCTGCTCATAATACGCGCGGCGGCAGGCTTCTTTTTTCCTGCGCTGTTCTTCCATCTGATCATCACTCATTTTTTTGGCTTCCCGGAACTGACGGATATAGTTTTTACCCAGATAATAAGCGGCCAGACAAATAATAACAAGAACAAGGTAACGAAGAATCGTGTACATAGCGGGCCCTCCTGACGCCGGTTATCCCCTGACACCGGCTTTTCTTTTCCGTTTCTTGTACCCGCTCCCCTGCCCGGTTTTCTCCGTTCATTCACATGCAAATGACGTTTGGGGCAAAAGATCTTTTGACCCGGACGGATGCTGCGAATGGCTCCGTTTCTTCGAACAGTCGCGGGAGAACAGGATACAGGAATGACAGCGGTGCAAAAAGTATGATACAATAAATTTGATTTCTTCTCAACCGCCTGCTTAAGGCAAAATAAGGACAGGTGTTCAAATGGATAAAAAAATACAGTTTAGTTCAATAAAAAATGAGCCGGCGGAGGATCCGATCCTCTCAGGCCCGAAACTCCTTGTCAGCGAGGAAAATATTCTCTCCAGAGATGTACTGAAGACTGCGCTGAAAAGCGGAGAATCGATATGCAGTGCAGAAATAAAATTAAATGAGGAAGGCAGAATTCTGTACGTCCACGAGGTTTCCTACGAAGCCGGAACCCGCTTTTCGCTCTCGGATGAAAGCATCATGAACATGCTCCGCGGAAAATCATTTGATGAGAAAACAACGGATGAACAGCTGAAAGCCTATATGAAAGCCGTAAGCTCCGTCCGCTGCATTCAGGCATTCGGCGGCAACATGGTGCCGGTCTCCCGCTTCTATTATTATTACTGTGAACTGGAAAACATGCTGGATCAGCACCACACCCACACGGGACTGTGATCAGATAGCGTATGGAATCAAAAGCTCCCGGCACTTACTGCAAAGTACCGGGAGCCTCTATTCCTTTATGGATTTTACCAGTAAAGATAGTTTTTGTTTACATATCCCGATTTATTCAGGGCCGGAGAATATACCCACCAGTAATCAGGATAGGTTTCTTCGAGGATATAAACAATATCTCCGGTATAAAGCTTTCCAATCTCGTTGTAATAATCATATGCAGGCGCATTGCGAAGCGCAAGATAGCTGGTTTCTACAACAACCGTCGCCACGGTCGCATAAGAATCGGTTACAGGAGTCACTCCCTGGATGTTGACCAGGTAGTCCTTGTTCACATATCCCTGCCGGCCGGCCGTCGGTGCATAGACCCACCAGTAATCATTATAGGTGGTGTCCATAATGTAAACCATATCACCGGTGTAAAGTCTTCCGATTTCATTGCTATAGTCAAACGCTCTGGCGGTGCGAAGGGCCAGATATCCGCTCTGAACCTTCACGGTTGCCGTTGAAGTGTACTGTATGTAGCTCGGTGAGGAATAGGTGAAATTCGTTACATTGACAAGATAATTGCAGTTCACGTATCCTTCCCGGTTCAATGACGGTGAATAAACCCACCAGTAATCGCTGTACGGAGTACTGATAACATAAACCGTATCCCCGTTATAAAGCTTGCCTATTTCATTGCTGTAATCATAGGCCGGATAGTTACGGAGGGCCAGATACCCGCTCTCCACGCGGACGGTTGCCATCGCCTCATAGCCGGTATTCTCAGCCTGCGCCACTGTTCCTGTTCCGGCGCCGGCAGGAACGGTTAAAATAAACGTAAACGCCAGCAGCAGGGCTGCCAGCAAACCTTTCATCTGTCTTTTCATACGTACTCTCCTTTCTCCCTCTCTGAAGAAATTACCTTTGATCTGAATATATTCTATCATATCCATGACGAAAAATCTGCGGATATTTTCTTATTGATGGAAGAGAGTTTTCTTAAATATTCTTTCAAATGGGAGAAGAAGACCTTCTGGCCCTGGCATCCTCACCGGAGCTTACTTCCTCGGTAAAACCCCGGTCCGCCGTGATGCTGCAGTGCACGGAAGGATCAAACTCTCTCATCAGGGCGGAAATCTGCCCTATGACACTGGTTTCCTTTTCCCTGGTGTACCCGTAGGGAATGACCAGATCGAAGGACAAGGCCGTCTCATTTTTCAGAAAGCTCACCTGAAAATCATGGAAGGCAAGCGCCGGATCCAGAATTTTCAGGATGGCTGCCGTGCGTTCCTTCAGTTTCAGCACCCTCTTGTCCTCCGTCTCCGCCGGGTCCATATGCACCACCAGCATAATTCCTGTCTTCCGGAAAACCTGCTTTTCTATCCGGTCGGCAATCTCATGGGCTTCCTCCAGCTGCATTGTCCGGGGCAGTTCGATATGCAGCGTCGCCATGGTGCGTCCGGGGCCGTAGTCATGAAGTATCAGATCGTGATAGTTAATGACCTTCCGCTGTTCACGGACAATTTTGGCAATTTCATCCGAATACTGCTCTGAAAGCAGACTGTCCGCCCCGATCAGAGGCGCAATCGTATCACGCGCAATCTGAATACCTTCCCAGATAACAAACACGGAGACCAGGACACCGGTGTAGCCATCGATGTCGCGTCCCGTAAACAGTTTAACCAGAAGGCAAAGCAGCGTTATTCCTGTGACAACCGAATCCAGCAGCGAATCCATCGCTGTCGCGCCGATTACCTTTGAACCTGTCTTTTTCCCAAGATAGCGGTTAAATGCGGCCAGCCACAGCTTTACCAGAATGGAAAACAGCAGCACACCAAAAGAAATCCACGAAAACTGCATCTGCCCGGGATTTCGGATGGCGCCGATCGAAGATTTCATCAGTGTGATTCCAACCTCGACAATAATGAACGCTACCACGAGCGCCGCTATGTACTCAATGCGGCCGTGCCCGTACGGATGCTCCTTATCTGCCGGCTTTCCGGCGGCGTGCGCAGCCGTCAGACTGATCACCGACGAACCTGCATCGGACAGATTGTTAAAGGCATCCGCAATGACGGAGGTGGAATGAATCATAATTCCCGTCAGAAGCTTTCCCGCAAACAAAATCAGATTGCCTATGATTCCTGTTATGCCGGAAAGGACCCCACTTTGCGTGCGGCCCTCGATACTCTGAAGATTATCACTTTTTACAAAGCGTTTAACTAATGTTTTAATCATAATTTCAATATACTATAACCGGATAGTAGGTATAAACTTCCTTATATATTTTTTCAGCCGCTTCCAGCGGCAGGTTTACGCAGCCATGCGAGCCATTGGTTTCATAAATATTTCCTCCGAACCGTGACCTCCAGGTTGCGTCATGCATTCCCTGGGAGCCGTTAAAGTCAATCCAGTAATTAACCTCCTGCTCGTATTTATTTCCATAGGAGTCCGTACCATTCAGTGTGGACGGGGATGCCTTGTAGATTACCTGAAACACGCCCTTTTCCGTCTCGGATACACCCCTGGTGCCGGTCACGCAGTCTGTTTCATAAACTTCCTTTCCGTCCTCAAACAGAAAGACCTTCTGTTCGGAAATACTCACCTCCACGTACTTATCCCCCACTTCACTGTCGGAAGAATATACAAGTCCGCTGTTCCAGGCCGGATCCACGGTCTGTTCGCCGCTGTCCACGCCGTTTTCCAGATTCCGGACCGAAGCATCCGTGTTCAGCTGCCATCCGCAGTTTGAGCTGTCCATCTGGATCAGAACGCCCTTATGGGTCATGAAATTAACCTTTCCGTACGGAGTATCGTATTTCTCCTTCAAAGTGTCAAAATAAGCACTTACCTTACGGTCATCCCACCGATATCCGCTGCCGGTTTTCCACCGCCAGCCCTCTGTGTCTTTTTTTGTCAGCTTTTCCATGGTCTCGTCAAAACGAATATTTACGGAAAAAGGTGCCGGAACCGAATAATCCTCTGTCATCGTTTCATTCGTTCCTGCCGCCGCGTCTTTCCCGGCAC
>ONLK01000062.1 GCA_900318615.1 uncultured Eubacteriales bacterium | reverse complement strand
GCTCTTTTGTGCCGTTTCGGAATCCGCTCATGCCGGTTTTATTTAACCATGCTGGTTTTTATGGTTTAATGAAACCGGCATTTTTTATGTCACTATAACGGATACTGCGCAAACGACGGCAGCCAAAATAACTCTATGATTGTGGCAACAGAAAAAGAATAGATAATAATAAATCAGAATAATGGACGAAAACAATATGTTGAAAGTAGTTATCATTAAGATAAAATATAAAGAGAGACAGAATAAACAGGACACTTATATGAGTTGTATTATGCGTGAAGGAGAAGACATACTTTTTATTCACGCTTCCTTTTTATATAAAGCCTGCCGATATTTATTGAAGGTTTGCCGATATCCGGAAGGTCTGACTGTCCTTAAGAGAGGACAGTATTCTTGAGAGGACAGTATTCTTGAGAGGAGAACAGGAATATGAGAAAGAATTTGTTCAAAAAAATTTCAGCGGTTTTGCTTTCCGCCTCTTTGACATTTTCGGTTCTGTATGCACCGCTTGCTTCCCCGGACGAGGCAGAGCCGGCCAGCGAGCCGAAGGTTGAAAGCACGGCGCCTCAGACTCAGCCGGCGGAAACCATCGTTGAAACGCAGCCGGCAGCGCAGGAGGAAACGCAGCCGGCTGCGCAGGAAGCTTCCCAGGAGGATTCGGCGGCACAGGCTTCTGAAACGGCATCGCAGGAGAGTACATCCCCGCAGACGGACGCAGCCGCCCAGAATCAGAACGGCACGGCCGACCAGAATCAGACGGATACAGCCGCCCGGAATTCGACGGACACGGCTGCACAGAATCCGTCGAATGCTTTGGAAACTCCATCCGAATCAGCATCTTCCGGGACGGCAGGAGCCACGGAAACCAACAGCGAAGTCCTTACGGAATCCGAGTCCTCGTCGGAAGCCGGGACGGAAAAGAAACTGATTTCTGAGTTTGAAGCCTCCCTTACCGGGGAGCAGAAGAATGCTTTTAATCTGGAGAGCATTCATGTGAAATCCAAGGATGGCTCGGCGATCTTTCCGGAGGATTCGAAGCTGGTACTGAATACGGTATCGGAGAATGACCGCAAGGCTATCCTTTCCGACACGCAGCTTTCCAACGATGAAAAACTTTCCGTCCGCATGATGGATCTCGATCTGACCGATGGAGAAGGAAAAAAGGCTGACCTCGGCGGAAAGGCTGTAATTGTCACCATTACCTATAAAAATTTTGATACCCAAAATGCCGATCTTTCCACACTGAAGTATTACCATTTCGATAATGGGAACGGACCGTGGGCCGGAACGGTTCTGGCCGATACCGCCAGTGCCGGCGACGGGCATTATAATGACATTACCGTAGGCCCGGCAGATGAAAACGGAATTGCGAAGCTGACAGTAGAGCTGGAAACAGACTCCTTCCCGAAGTTTGCCCTGATGTGGGACACGGAGGACGGCCTTGTATCTGAACTGGATGCCCGTGTGTCCGAGGATCAGAAGGCCGCGTTCAACATCGGCAGTGTCCATGTGCGCGCCAGAGATGATGCGGATATTCTGCCGGAAGGCACCCGGGTGGTGTTTTCGGCAGTGGAAGAATCAGACAGGACCGCCATTCTGGATGCCACCGGACTTTCTTCCGACGCTCATCTGAACAGCAGCTTCATGAACATCAGTCTTCAGGACGCGGAGGGCAACGCTGTAGACCTTAACGGCCGCAATGTGTTCCTGACCCTGACCATTAGCAGCTTTAACATCGCGGACGTTGACACAGACAGCCTCACCTTCCATCACTTTACCGCGGAGGGTTCCGCATGGACCGATCATGTAATTGCTGCCAGTACCCTCGGCCAGGGCGACGGCGAATACAACGACGTGACCGTCGGGGATGTGGATGAAGAGGGCAATGCCCCCCTGACCGTTGAATTTGAAACCGGAAGCTTCTCACCGTTTGCTCTGACATGGAATACGGATCTTTCTGCTGACAGTGAGGGAACACTCGTGGCGGAGAATAATGATGTAACGGTTACTATTACGTATTCTGAAGAAGCGGGAATCCCGGATGATGCGGAGGCAGTTGTGCGCACGCTTACCAAAGATGATCCGGAATATGAAGCTTACAGATCTAAAGTTAAGACACAGGCGGATGGGATTGTCGATTATCTGAACCTTTATGATATTGCTATTGTTAAAGATGGCGTGGAAATCGAACCGAAGGACGATTCTTCTGTTTCCGTAACCATCACCCAGAAAAATACACAGGCAGTACCGTCAGATGAAAGCATGAGAGTTCTCCATATAGAGGATTCTGAATCAGGCACAGTAAGTGACGTACAGGCGGATATCAATCTTCAGGATGGTTCGGCAGAAGGCGCAGATATCAGCAGCAGCCCGATTCTGGATACCCCGGGAACAGCAACGGACGGTAGCGGAGCTGTAAAGACTTTCTCGGAAGTAAGTTTTAATACAGACAGCTTCTCTGTATTCTCAGTATACGGAACCGTAGAAACTGTAAAAATTACGGATGATGGCAGCAGTTTTGGATTCACGGTTACCTATGATAAAGATGCAGATATTCCGGCGAACGCGCGCCTCGAAGTAGCAGAACTGGGCCCGGAATCTGCCGCCTATCAGGAATGTTATTCAAAAGTTATCGGCATAATTAAAGAAGACGGCAGTACAGACGACGAGGAACTGGCTGCAAGGGCATTGGTATATTCAAAATTTTTTGATATTACCCTACATGTGGATGCCGATGGAGAAGATAAAATCATAGAACCGGATACGGATGTTCAGGTGGATGTGGATTGCAAAGGAGCTATCCGTGTCGGCGAGGATCAGCTTCTGAATGTGATCCATTTCCCCTCCGGCAGCGATACGGTAGAATTTTTAAACCAGAAAAATGCAGGCGATGAGGTTTCCAGCCTCAATTATACCCAGGGCTCTTTTTCTGAGATCGGTATCGTCGTAACTGATTCTATCTCAAAGCTTTTAGCTGAAAAGGAAGAAAAGGAAAATCAGGAGGCGGAAGAGAATGAGATGGAGCCGGGAATTTCAGAGGAAAACCTGGCTAAAATGTTCACTGTTTCAACGCCGGAGGATGCAGGTATTGCTGCAGGTGCAGCCATCAGGCGCGCACCGGCAGCTAATAACAGAGCAGCCGATGACAGTTCTGAAAATCCGGATATTGGCGCGGTCACGAAAACACTAAAGGATAATGAGGATGGCACTTATACGCTTTCCATCAATGTAAAAGGAAGCGTAAGCTCCGCAGACAGCCAGGAGGTTACACCTGTGGACATCGTACTGGTGCTGGACGTATCAGGATCGATGGATGAAACCATGTACAATTATGTGAAAGCGGAAACTGTTGATCGTAAAAAACGATATTACGTAAATAATAACGGAGATTATGTTGCAGTTTCATATCGATGGGTAAACGTATATACTCCTGTAGATTCCGATTCGGTGAGTATTTATAGGAGTTATTATGTTAAAGTTTCGGATGGTAACGAATATAGGAGCGTATCTTATTCTTATAGTTATTATAGGGGTTATGGATGGTATGACTGGTACGGGAACGAATATGATCCTCAGAATGTTACGTTCTATAGTGTAAGTAATGAACAGCATTGGGTAGACGGAAATTATTATGTAAATTATAAAATTTATACTCCGACTGCTGCCGGTGGACCTGACCGGTTTTATACGCGTCAAATCAGCAGCACCAGAAAAATGGATGCTCTGAAAAATGCGGTAGATGCTTTTCTTGATAGTACAGCGAAGACAAATAATCAAATTGCGGACAGCAGTAAAAAAATCAGAGTTGCATTAGTAAAATTTGCAGGCAATAAGTCTGATAGCATTGGAAATGGTACATACCCGGAATATGATCCATACTGGGGAATCACGTATACCTATAATTATTCGCAGATAGTGAACTGGTTTACTTTGGATATACGTGGCCTGAAAAGATCAGTATCCGGTTTGAAGCCGGGCGGTGCAACCAGCGCAGATTATGGCCTGGAACACGCGAATGAATTACTTGAAGGGAATGAATTACTTGAAGGCAGCAGAGATGGAGCCAGAAAATACGTCATTTTCTTTACGGATGGAGAACCAAATCACGATAACGGATTTAATGGAGCTGTAGCGACGAGTGCTATTGAAACCGCGAAAAAAATAAAGGATAGCGGGGCTGAAATTTATTCGATCGGCGTGCTTGAGGGAGCTAATCCGGGCGATACCACGGGACAGGTAAACGCTTACATGAATGCAGTTTCCAGCAACTATCCTAAGGCCAGTAAATATAACGATCTGGGAGAAGGTTCGACGTCCCGCGGATACTATAAAGCGGCAACAAGTGCGGATGAATTAAGCTCTATTTTTAAGGATATTTTTAACTCCATTAACACAGAAATAAAGATTGCGAATGTAAACCTGGAGGATAATATTACCGGACTTACGACTGTCAGCCTGGTGAATAATGCAGGCAATTTCAAATATACCAAGACAGACAGCAGTGGTAAGACGACAGAACTGACTGGTTTCCCGGAGGCAGGTTATGAGAACAAAGCGGTTACGTGGAATCTTACGGATCAGGAACTGAAAGCCGGAACAACATACACGGTAAGTTTTGATGTATGGCCAAGCCAGAAGGCACTGGATATTATTGCGGATCTGAACAATGACAAAAATACGGCTATCCCTGACGAGTATAAAGATCAGATTTTTGAAAAGGAGGGACAATATTACTTACGTACGAATCCCCAATCAGACAACACATACAGCTATGCTACGGTCACAACGAAGACACAGGATCAGATGCCACATGGGATTGGCGAGGATGACTATGATAGTGAAGGCTTCCACTGGACGCAGGATGAATCAGGCAAGTGGGTTGGAACTAAAACAGAACCCCATGAGGATGCTGAAATAAGAAATCCTGAAAAGGGAATGACCCTGAAAGCCAGCACAGTAAATGTTGTAAAGCAATGGGAGGACGAAAAACCGGACTATTTTAGCATAGCGAACATTGAGGCTGAACTGAAATGGGGCACTGACGGCGGTTATGAGGTAGCGTTGAATGCTGCAGGAGACTGGAGTAAGAGTATTGCAGTTCCTGTGGGTATTATAAAAGCTGATAATACCGGAATTAAGGTATGCGAACCCGGACATGATATAACGGTTGATGCGGAAAGTGTTAATACGCAAAGTAAGGCTCCTGATTATCACTTTGAGTTAGAGAAGCAAACTTACCATCCTATGCTGATCAACGGTCAGCTTACAATGCTGGTGAAGGTAGATTCCAAGCCAGCGGGAATGGGTGACGCGGCTTATTATAAGGAGGGCAATATAGAATACTACAGGATTGACTCTTCTTATTATCAAACGACGGATGACAGTACTGCTTTAACCATAAAGAATAAACTGAAAAAGATCGACCTTATTCGTATCAGTTCTAAGCAAACGTATTCCCCGGCTGTAAGGCCGGGGAGGGTGAGGCTCTTCCGGCTTTCCAGAAGAGCCCGCCGTATTATTTACAGCTATGCCGACGTTTGGATAATAGTTACCTTCATTTTGAAAAACGATAAAATACCAGGGAGAGACCAAATGAGTACAAAAGTTAAAAAAATCATCTTCACATTGATTTTTATCTTTGGTTTGTCCGTGCTGTTTTATCCGACATTTTCCAATTACTGGAATAATTACAGGCAAAAACAGCTGATCAGCAATTACAGCCAGCAGGTCTTCGATGAGGAGCAGGTAAACGGCATTGATTATGCATCTGAGTGGGCGAAAGCCCGCGCCTACAATGACTCGCTGATCCCGATGGTGCTGCCGGATTCCTTTGCAAATGCACAGAATGAAAAATCTGAGGACCGCGCGTACATGAAATGCCTGAACCTGACCGGAGACGGCGTCATGGGAACCTTAGAAATCCCGGCCATCGACATCACAGTGCCCATCATGCACACGACGGATGACAAGGTTCTCCAGAATGCCGCCGGGCATCTGGAAGGTTCCTCTCTTCCGATCGGCGGGGAGAGCACACACAGCGTCATAGCGGCGCACCGCGGCCTGCCGACCGCTTCACTTTTCACGGATCTGGACAAGGTCGGGATTGGAGATCATTTCTATATTCATGTGCTGGATGAAACGCTGGCCTATGAGGTGGATGAAATTGATGTGGTGGAGCCGGACGATACGGAGAAACTGAACGTGACGGATGGAAAAGACCTGTGTACACTGCTGACCTGTACACCCTACGGGGTCAACACGCAGCGGCTTCTGGTGACCGGACACCGTGTAAAGTACAGTGAGAAGGAAGCCGCCGCGGAAAGCGTCCGGCATCCTTTCGGCGTCAGCGCCAAAACCAATTATCTGTTCTGGTCTCTGGCGGGGCTGGCCGTGGTCATCCTGTTTATCCTGTTCCTGAACCGGCGCTTAAAAAGACAGAACCGCCGCCCGGAGGATGAAAAACGGCAGAACGGCAGCAGATATCCGGATAAAAAACAATGAAAATATTTAAGAAAATCCTTATACTGCTTGGTTTCCTGACCGGATTTCTGATCCTGATGTATCCGACCTTCTCCGATCTGTGGAACCGCTATCGAAGCAGTCAGCTGATCAATACGTATGAAGCGCAGATCGAGGAAGTGAAAACAGAAGATAAAACCATAATCAGCCGGATGCTCTCGGAGGCCCGGGCCTACAATGCTGAGCATACCACCAACACGGTGGCGGACGCGTTTGGGGAAAACAGTGATTACACCATCACACACCCGTACGATGATCTTCTGAACCTGGACGGGGATGGCATTATGGGGTCGGTCGAGATCCCGAAGATCAATATCGAGCTGGCCATTTATCACGGTACCGGCACAGACGTCCTGGAGAAGGGCGCCGGCAATGTGAAGGGAACCTCCCTTCCGTGCGGAGGCGAAAACACCCACGCCGTGCTGGCGGCCCACCGCGGTCTTCCTAACGCCAAACTGTTTACGGATCTGGATCAGATTGTGACCGGCGATAAATTTTTTCTGCACATCCTGGGCGATACCCTGGCCTACGAGGTTGATCAGATTAAAGTTGTGGAGCCGGACGACATGACGTATCTGGCTATTGAAAAGGGGCAGGATCTGGTTACACTGCTGACCTGCACACCGTACGGTGTAAATACACAGCGCCTGCTGGTCCGCGGACATCGGATCCCTTATGTGGAAGAAGATGTAAAAACCGAGGAGGATAAGCAGACCATCCATATGGAACGTGATGAACCGGTACGTTACTTTGCTGCAGGACTGACGGCCGTATTTATTATCATTTCCATCCTGAGGGCTGTTATCAGCAGACACAGTAAAAAAGTGTCCCGCAAGGATCAATGATTTTCAATCACTGGAGGGAGAAACCATGAAGAAATTTGGGAGAAGATTTCTGGCGCCCATGCTCGCCGGTACATTGCTGTTTGGAATGGCTGTGCAGGCAGAAGCTTCATCCTACGCCGGAATTAATCTGGAGGATAATAAGTCATGCAGCCTTCAGGTGACGCTGGCGGACACAGACACCTACCATAGCACTTCTGCAGTTTACATTGACGGTGCGACGCTTTCTCTTTACAAGGCGGCGGATATGGAAACGGATGGGACCTGTACGGTCTCGCCGCAGTTCGCCGGCGTAAGCGGGTTAAACAGCGTACTGGAAAAACGCAGCAGCGGGACAGAAGTAAAAGCTGAAGAACTGGAAGCGGCGGCCGAAGCCGCTTCGGCCAGGATTGATGAAGCCAATATTCCGGGTGTGGATACGAAAACCACTGGCAGTGACGGCACGGCAACGTTCAGCATTTCCGATTATGGCATTTATCTGGTAAGGGAAACTGCCCAGTCAGGAACGGCGGCTCACTATACGAATATGGCCCCGGTTCTGACGGATGTCCCGAAGCTGGAGGAGGGAGGCTGGACCTTTGATGTGGTGCTGAATACGAAAATGACGGATAACACCGGATTTAACATTACCGTAAAGAAAAGAGCCATGAAGGACAATAAGATTACGGATACCAGGGTTGCCGGAGCAAAACTTCAGATTGTCCGTGCTGCCGATCCGGGGGCAGCTGCAGAGGAAGAGTGGACGACGGTGGAACATCCGGATCATATTACAGATAAACTGGCGCCCGGAAAATACATTCTTCAGGAAGTGGAAGCTCCGGAGGGCTACGATAAAGCGGCGGATATCGTATTTGAAATCACCCGGGAGGGCAAGGTTTTGATCGGCGGTAAAGAGCAGACAGGTGCTGAGATAACCATGGGGGATCCGGTAACCGAAAAAGAAACAGAAAAACCGCAGAAGCCAAATCCGTCCAATCCGGCTCCGGGGAACGGGGGCAGGCCGAAGACCGGCGACAACAGCCACATTCTGCTCTACGTAATCCTGGCACTCGCAGCACTATGCGCAGCCATCGGCAGTGTAATCTGGAGAAGAAAGAAAACTGTCTGAAAAAGGCATTCTGACAACGTTCATGCAGGATAAGCAGAAGGAAGCTGAAGATATAATGATTACCTTATTCAGCCGGGAAGAAATAGACCGGAATTTTTCAACAACAATTATTTTTGCCCAGAAAGGGATTGCTAAGGGACCTCACCGCTGCGGTGAGGTCCTTTTAGAAAAAATAATTTGCATTGAATAACCGGAAATTACAGTATGATTACAGTGTCAAAAGTCCGCCGCCACGCATGCTTGCATGCGAGTGGCGGCAGGACTTATTGACACGCCCGAATGCCGAATGTGGCAGCGTGGTGGGAGTTGCGGAGCAACGAAACCACGCGTAATCATAAATGAGTGGCAAAAGGTACTTTTGACACTCATATCATAGTATTTCAACCAGCTCGATTTTGAAGTTGAGTGCCTTGCCGGCCATTTCATGGTTGGCATCCAGTGTGATGGTTTCGTCGTCGCGGGCAGTGACGCGGACAGGAACAATCTGACCGTTGTCAGCTTCCAGTTGCACACGCTGTCCGGGGACAAGGTTCCCGGATCCCGGAAGGTCCCTGATACGGAAGACCATTACAGCGGCCGGATCCGGCATACCGTAAGCTTCCTCCGGTTCCAGACGGACATTGACAATCTCTCCGACGTTCATCTGGGCAACGGCCTGATCAAAACCGTGGATCATCTGGCCGGAGCCGCACACGAATTCCAGCGGTTCATTGCGCTCATAGGAAGAATCAAACCGGGTGCCATCGTCGAGGGTGCCTTCATAGTGAACACGGACCCGGACGCCGACATTCTTTCCTTCTACCGGGATGTGATGACCGCATCCGCCGCATCCTCCGCCGCATCCGCCTTCTTCGGAACCGCCGCATCCGCAGCCGCCTTCCTCCGAACCGCAGCATCCGCAGCCATCTTCTTCAGAACCGCAGCATCCGCAGCCATCTTCTCCGGAGCCGCAGCTACCGCAGCCATCTTCTTCAGAACCATAGCCGCAGCTGCCGCCGCAGCCCGGATCTTCTTCATGATGATGATTGCAGTTTACTTCACTGCTGGTAAGTTCGCCGCGAAGAAAAGATTGTACGGCCTCATCGGTACTTCCCTGCGCACCAGAGATTACCTGAATTCCGGCAGCGGTAAGAGCGTTCATGGCGCCGGAACCAAGTCCGCCGCAAATGACGGCATCTGCTCCGTTTTCCGCCAGAACGTCGGCCAGGGCTTCATGTCCAATCCCGTTGGTGCTGATAACTTCACCCGCGGTTACGACACCATCGGTCACCTGATAGTATTTAAAAGCTTCGGTGCGCCCGAAATGCTGGAAAACATTTCCGTTATCGTAGGGTACGGCAATTTTCATGTATATAATCCTCCATCTAAAAACAGTTCAAAAGTCAAAACCTTCCTTATGATAGCATGGAAAAGGAATTTGTCAAAGACAGGGAAAGGAATTTATGTTAATTTATGTGAAGACACGATTTGATTTTCTGCCGGTCTTACAGTAATATGTAAAAGCCGGGCAGAAAAAGGATGCCCTGGGGAAAAGGGTTTATGACACATTCGAACGGAGGTTTTAGCATGAAGGCAAAAATAAAAGTCGGTGAGTACGCAAAGGAGATTGTGAAGGCAATCCCGCAGGGAGTGCTCTTAAATACAAAGGCGGAGAAGTTTAACTCCATGGTCATCGGATGGGGCGGCCTCGGGACAAACTGGGGGCTGCCGGTGTTCACCGTATATGTTCGCGAGGGAAGATTTACCCGGCAGCAGCTGGACGAGAACCCTGAATTTACGATCAGCATACCGCTGAACCGGAATGACCCGGAAATCCTGAAAATCTGCGGATCGAAGAGCGGCCGTGATATCGATAAGGCGGCGGAAGCCGGGCTGGAATTGGAGGAGCCGGAGACGAACAGCGTTCCGGGCATTCGCCAGTATCCGCTGACGCTGGAGTGCCGGGTGCTTTATCGTGAAAAGCAGGATTTCTCCAAATATCCGGAAAAGGTACTGAAATATTATCCGCAGGATAAGGGCAGCGAGAACTGCGGAGCTAACCGGGATGTTCACATTATGTACATCGGAGAGATCGTGGACGCGTACATTATCCGATAACGAAGGGACGGCTTCCGGCGGTGCGCGTTCTTCATCTTTCATCATTTATTTTTAAGGAAATCTCAATGGATTTCCGGAAAAATTGTGCTAAGGTAAGATAACCGATGAAAGAGAGTAGTTGGACGGCACCGCTCCGAAAAGTGATGAAAAGTCAAAAGGACGGTGCCGGAGCTGAAAACGTCAGAACGACTTTTGTCCGTATCAGATTAGACAACAAGACTTTTATCGTGGCATACCATTTTATGCCCGATAAAGGTCTTTTTCTTTTTCTCTTTCTTTGGTAGAGTTATTTGATGAGTACAGTGTCAAAAGTCCGCCGCCACGCATGCTTGCATGCGAGTGGTGGCAGGACTTTTTGACACGCCCTACATGAGGCATGAAGTGGCGCGAAAGCGTCACGAGAATGCCGAATGTGGCAGCGTGGTGGGAGTTGCGGAGCAACGAAACCACGCGT